>DOOK01000074.1 GCA_003512805.1 Erwinia sp.
ATCGGCATAGGCTTTGCCCGCGTCGGATTCGGTATCCAGAATGACCGGTTCGCCCTGGTTAGATGCGCGCAGCACGGACTGATCTTCAGGGATCACGCCCGCCAGTGGAATGCGCAGGATCTCCAGCACGTCTTCCATGCTCAGCATATCACCCCGGCTAACGCGGCCCGGATTGTAACGGGTGAGCAGCAGATGTTCTTTAATTGCATCCTGACCGTTTTCAGCGCGGCGAGACTTGGAAGAAAGAATGCCAAGAATACGGTCGGAGTCACGTACAGAGGAAACTTCCGGGTTGGTGGTAATAATCGCTTCATCAGCGAAATAGAGCGCCATCAGCGCGCCGGTTTCAATGCCCGCCGGCGAATCGCATACGATAAAATCGAACGCCATCGTCGCCAAATCATTGAGTACTTTTTCCACGCCTTCACGGGTCAGTGCATCTTTATCACGCGTCTGCGAAGCAGGCAGGATAAAAAGATTTTCGGTACGCTTATCTTTAATCAGTGCCTGATTAAGCGTGGCGTCACCCTGGATAACGTTAACAAAATCGTAAACTACCCGGCGCTCACAGCCCATGATCAGATCGAGATTTCGTAAACCGATATCGAAATCGATCACGACGGTTTTTTTACCTTTCTGGGCTAAACCGGTAGCGATGGCCGCGCTGGACGTGGTCTTGCCCACGCCTCCTTTACCCGATGTAACAACAATAATGCGTGCCATATAATAATTTCCTTAAGAAAAGAAAGGGCTCGTGAGCCTTGCTCAGTTCAGTGTCTGTATAGTCAGGGCGCCATCTTTTAAACAAAGACGTGACGCTTTTCCAAAAAATTCAGCAGGGATTTGATCCATAATCCAGTACTCACCGGCAATGGAAACCAACTCTGCGGATAAATTTGTACAAAAAATCTGGCAGTCGCGATCGCCGCCGGCCCCGGCTAAGGCCCGGCCACGCATCATGCCATAGATATGAATATTGCCATCGGCTATCAGTTCGGCACCTGCGCTCACGCTGCTGGTGACGATCAGGTCGCAGTTTTTCGCGTATATTTGCTGGCCAGAGCGAACGGGCGCGTTGATTACGCGCGTTCTGGCCGCCGGGATCTCAGCGGGTTTCACCGGTTCAGGCGCAGGCGCAGGCTTTTGCTCTTTGCCTTCAGACAGCAGCGGCAAACCGGCACGCACAATCACGCGTTTAAGCGCGTCATCCTTGCAGCCGCTGACGCCGACAATATGCAGGCCAGTAGACGCGATAGCCTGCTGCATCTGCCGCCAGTTAACCTCGCTGGTCAACGTAGAAACATTCAGCACAACCGGCGCGTTTTTCAGAAAAGCGGGAGCCTGGTTGACTTTATCCTGAAGGGCCTGGCGCACCACATCCGCATCGTGGTGATGTAAGTGAACTACAGACAGAGTAAAACTGCTGCCCTTTAACTCGATTGGCGTTTGTGACATCTGTCCCGCTCAGTCCTGTTATTTCCAATCCCGGCGCAATCTGCGTCAGAGTGACGGCTAATCGCGCCCGGACGATATTCCGAAGTTCAGCAAGCATGTTATAGTTACTGCTATATTCAGGCAAGCCACCGACCAGGTTAATTCGAGTAAAAAATATGTTTTGTGTGATCTACAGAAGTCCTAAGCGTGACCAGACTTATCTTTATGTTGAAAAAAAAGACGATTTCTCGCGCGTGCCTGCCGAGCTGCTTCAGGGATTTGGTAAACCCCAGTTGGCGATGGTCCTGCCACTGGATGGCAGCAAACGTCTGGCTAATGCGGACCAGGAAAAAGTGAAAACGGCGCTGTCTGAGCAGGGTTATTATTTACAGGTGCCGCCGCCGGTGGAAAGTTTGCTTAAGATGCATCTGGAAAAAGATAAAAAAGATTAATTAGGAATCATCTGCACGCTATTTTCCCACCGCTGTTCTTTCCCGCAGCCAATAATGGGCGGCGGGAAGGACGTAAAAAGGGCCTTTTATGAAGCAACCTTACTTCACCTTGTTTATTTCTTCCCTGCTGCTGGCCGGATGTACCAGTCACAACAGTAAAGCCCTTGAGAAGCAAACTGCCGCGCCAGCGCAGTCGAAAACCACGCTGGCCGCTACCGGGCGCGACCCGGCCGAGTTCCCTGCTTATGTTGACCGGCTCAGGCAACAGGCGCAGGAACAGGGCATTGACGCAGCGACTATCGACACCGCTTTCAGCAATATTCATTTCGTAGACCGTGCTATTTCTGCCGACCGTAACCAGCTGGAAAAGAAAGTGACGCTGGACGACTATCTGACACGCACGCTGCCGGAATGGAAAAAACAGCGTGCACGCGAAAACGCCCAGCAATATCTGCCGCAGCTTCAGGCGGTCAGCCAGCGCTATGGCGTGCAGCCGGAATATATCGTCGCGCTCTGGGCGATGGAAAGCAGCTTCGGCAAAATCCAGGGGAAAGAAGAGATTGTTTCCGCCCTGGCGACGCTGGCTTTTGAAGGGCGCCGTGAAGCCTTCTTTACTAAAGAACTGATGGCGGCGCTGCGAATTATTCAGCAGCAGCATCTCAGCCCGGCGCAGATGAAAGGGTCATGGGCGGGCGCGATGGGGCAGAATCAGTTCATGCCTTCTTCTTTCCTGCGCTACGGTGCAGACGGTGACGGTGACGGGCAAATCGATATCTGGAATAACGTAGAGGATGTTTTTGCTTCTACAGCAAATTATCTGGCAACAGAAGGCTGGAAACCGGGCGAGCGCTGGGGCCAGGAAGCGATCCTGCCTGCGGATTTTGTAAAGGCGCAGGCAGGGCTAAAAACCGACCAGGCGAAATCGGTGGGTGAGTGGCAAAAACTGGGCGTGCGCTTCAGCGATGACGCACCTTTGCCGGATAACGCTCAGCGCGGCTGGATCATTCTGCCCGATGATGCACCGGGCCGCGCATTTATGGTTTATGACAACTTCCGCGTCATCATGCACTGGAACCGGTCTTATTATTTCGCTATCAGTATCGGCATGATGGCCGACGCCATTTCTCAACAGGATGTGGTCCACTGACCACTCACGCAAACAGGCAGGGGAACAGTATGTATCAGCATCATAACTGGCAGGGCGCTTTACTGGATTATCCGGTGAGCAAAGTCGTCTGCGTAGGTAGCAACTATGCTAAACACATCAAAGAGATGGGCAGCGCAACGCCTGCTGAGCCCGTCCTGTTCATTAAGCCGGAAACCGCGCTTTGCGATCTTCGTCAGCCGCTGTCGATCCCGAAAGATCTGGGTGCGGTTCATCATGAAGTTGAACTGGCTGTGCTGATTGGCGCCACGCTAAAGCAGGCGACGGAAGAACATGTGGCAAAAGCGATTGCGGGCTACGGAGTGGCGCTGGATTTAACGTTGCGTGACGTGCAGGCTGGCTGCAAAAAAGCAGGGCAGCCGTGGGAAAAAGCCAAGGGCTTCGATAATGCCTGTCCGGTTTCGGGTTTTATCTCAGCGGGCGAGCTGGGCGCGGATCCGCAGGATATCGAACTGAAGTTAATCGTGAATGGCGAAGTGCGTCAGCAAGGTTCTACGGCAGATATGATCCACAAAATCCTGCCGCTGATTGCCTACATGAGTAAATTTTTCACGTTGCATGCTGGCGATATTATCCTGACAGGTACGCCGGAAGGCGTGGGTCCAATGTCATCTGGCGATACGCTCGAGGTGTCGCTGGGCGGACATGGCGTAGCGACTCGTGTACTGTAAGACTTGCAACTCAGGCCCGAACTGTTTATAAGGTGCGGGCTTTTAACTAAACAGGACAGCAAAATGAGCGATACCCCTTTCTGGCAGCAAAAAAAGCTGGAGCAAATGAGCGACGAGGAATGGGAATCCCTTTGCGACGGCTGCGGCCAGTGCTGTCTGAACAAGCTTCAGGACGCCGATACCGACGAAATCTATTTTACTAACGTCGCCTGCAACCAGCTTAATATCAAAACCTGTCAGTGCCGTAACTACGAGCGCCGCTTCGAACTGGAAGAAGATTGCATCAAGCTGACGCGTGATAATCTGCCGACGTTTTCCTGGCTGCCGCCAAGCTGTGCCTATCGCGTACTGGCAGAAGGTAAAAACCTGCCTGTCTGGCATCCGCTGCGTAGCG
>DOOK01000075.1:0-5918 GCA_003512805.1 Erwinia sp.
CGAGTTTTATCTGCGTCACCGTACCGGCGATCTGATCGCCCGCGCCACCAATGATGTGGATCGCGTGGTATTTGCTGCCGGAGAAGGCGTGCTGACGCTGGTGGATTCGCTGGTCATGGGGTTGGCCGTCCTGGCCGTGATGAGCACGCAAATTAGCTGGCAGCTGACCCTGCTGGCACTGTTGCCGATGCCGGTCATGGCGATAGTGATCAAACGCTATGGCGACCAGCTGCATCACCGCTTTAAAGATGCTCAGGCCGCTTTTTCGTCGCTTAACGACAGAACTCAGGAAAGCCTGACCAGTATTCGTATGATTAAAGCTTTCGGGCTGGAAGATCATCAGTCGGGCCAGTTCGCCGAGATTGCCCGCGATACCGGGCAAAAAAACCTGCGCGTGGCGCGTATCGACGCCCGCTTCGATCCCACTATCTATATCGCTATCGGGCTGTCTAACCTGCTGGCGATAGGCGGGGGCAGCTGGCTGGTCTGGCACGGCCAGATGACGCTGGGCCAGCTGACCAGCTTTGTGATGTATCTTGGCCTGATGATCTGGCCAATGCTGGCGCTGGCCTGGATGTTCAATATTGTCGAGCGTGGCAGCGCGGCCTGGAGCCGTATCCGTACGCTGCTGGCCGAAGCGCCGGCCGTTGAGGATGGCAACAAAACGCTGCCGGAAGATCGCGGCCAGCTGCAAATTGCCATTCGGGAATTTTGCTATCCTGGCGCGCAACAGCCCTCGCTGCGTCACATTAACGCTAACCTTAAACCTGGCCAGATGCTGGGGCTTTGTGGGCCGACAGGGGCCGGGAAAAGCACGCTACTAAGCCTGATCCAACGGCACTTTGACATTGCGCAGGGCGATATTCGCTATCACGGCATCCCGCTGCCTCAGCTGCGGCTGGACAGCTGGCGTAGCCGCATGGCGGTGGTCAGCCAAACGCCGTTCCTTTTTTCCGATACCATCGCCAACAATATTGCGCTGGGTCGGCCTACGGCGCAGCAAAGCGATATTGAGCGCGCCGCAAGACTGGCCAGCGTCCATGAAGATATTTTGCGGCTGCCTCAGGGCTACGATACCGAAGTCGGCGAGCGTGGCGTCATGCTTTCCGGCGGCCAAAAGCAGCGAATATCTATTGCCAGAGCATTATTGCTGAACGCGGAAATCCTGATTCTGGACGATGCCCTCTCGGCAGTTGATGGCCGTACCGAGCATCAGATCCTGCATAATTTAAGAAAATGGGGGGCAGGAAGAACTGTGATTATTAGCGCACACCGGTTGTCCGCCCTGACAGAAGCCAGCGAAATTCTGGTGATGCAGCACGGCACGATCGCCCAGCGTGGACAGCATGAAGCGCTGATTGCTCAGAGCGGCTGGTATCAGGATATGTATCGTTATCAGCAGCTGGAAGCGGCACTGGACGAGGAAGAAATCTCAAAAGGGGTGCCAAATGGCGAAGCTTAATCAGCTCTGGCCTACGCTAAAGCGCCTGCTGAGCTACGGTTCGCCGTGGCGAAAATCACTTGGCCTGGCGATAGTGCTGCTGTGGATAGCGGCGGTGGCGGAAGTGCTTGGCCCGATCCTGGTCAGCTACTTTATCGATAATATGGTGGCAAAGCATTCCATGCCGCTGGGGCTGGTCACCGGGCTGGCGGTCAGCTTTATCCTGCTGCAAATCCTGGCCGCAGCGCTGCATTACTGGCAGTCGCTGCTGTTTAACGAAGCGGCGGTGGGCGTAGTGCAGCGGCTGCGTACGGATGTGATGGATGCCGCGTTGCGCCAGCCGCTCAGCGCTTTTGACACTCAGCCTGTCGGTCAAATTATTTCGCGCGTGACTAACGACACCGAAGTCGTACGCGATCTTTACGTCACGGTGGTCGCTACGGTACTGCGTAGCGCGGCGCTGATTGGCGCGATGCTGGTGGCGATGTTTAGCCTCGACTGGCGAATGGCGCTGGTGGCAATAATGATTTTTCCGGCCGTGTTGACCGTGATGCTGATTTACCAACGCTACAGCACGCCTATTGTACGTCGGGTGCGTAGCTATCTGGCCGACATTAATAACGGTTTTAATGAAGTGATCAGCGGCATGAGCGTGATCCAACAGTTCCGCCAGCAGGCACGTTTTGGTGAGCGGATGAGTGAAGCGAGCCGCTCCCATTATCTGGCAAGAATGGAAACCCTACGGCTGGACGGTTTTCTGCTCAGGCCGTTACTCAGCCTGTTTTCCGCGTTGATTCTGTGTGGATTGATGCTGCTGTTCGGCTTCTCCTCCAACGGCAGCTTTGAAGTCGGCGTCCTTTACGCCTTTATTAATTATCTCGGCAGGCTGAACGAGCCGTTAATTGAGTTAACGACACAGCAGTCAATGCTGCAACAGGCGGTCGTTGCTGGCGAGCGTATTTTTGAACTGATGGACGCGCCGCGTCAGCACTATGGTAAAGATAGCCGACCGCTTGCCTCCGGGCAGATTGAGGTCAAAGCACTGAGTTTTGCCTACCGCGACGATCGCAACGTGCTTAACGACATTAACCTCAGCGTGCCTTCACGGAGTTTTGTAGCGCTGGTCGGCCATACCGGCAGCGGGAAAAGCACGCTTGCCAATTTGTTAATGGGCTATTACCCGGTACGGCAGGGTGAAATTCGTCTGGACGGCAGGCAGCTGACTGAACTTAGCCACGACGTCCTGCGCGAAGGCGTGGCAATGGTGCAGCAGGATCCGGTGGTGCTGGCCGACACCTTTTTCGCTAACGTGGCGCTGGGCCGCTCTGTAAGCGAAGAGGCGGTATGGCAGGCGTTGGAAACCGTGCAGCTTGCCGATCTGGCTCGCTCGCTTTCTGACGGCATCTATACGCGGCTGGGGGAACAGGGAAACAATCTTTCGGTCGGTCAGAAGCAGCTACTGGCCATGGCGCGCGTGCTGGTTGCTTCACCGCAAATTCTGATCCTGGACGAGGCGACGGCCAATATTGATTCAGGAACGGAACAGGCGATCCAGAAAGCGTTAAAAGCGGTTCGAAAGCAAACCACGTTGGTGGTTATCGCTCACCGACTTTCTACCATTGTCGAGGCGGACACCATTATGGTGCTGCACAGAGGCCATGCCGTAGAGCAGGGTGGGCATCAGCAGCTGCTGGCGAAACAGGGCCGCTACTGGCAGATGTATCAGCTGCAGCTGGCGGGTGAGGAGCTGGAAGAGGCCTGACCGTTACGCTGCACTAAAAGCAGGCAGCCACGCCGGTAAAACGGCCGCAATGCACGGTTTCGACGCATAACGCACCCTGATGGTGCGTTTTCTTTTTCCCTCTATGCTTAACGTAACCATCAAGTCGTCAGGCGTGCGCCTTCTCCGCCCACGCGCCTTTTTAATACGCGCGTTTCTTATTTATGGCACAGCCTTTGCTTTGGTTAACGTAGGGCGGAATCACCGTTTTCTTTAGCTGGAGGGGATCGTATGAAGCTGGTTACCGTGGTCATCAAACCGTTTAAATTGGAAGACGTGCGCGAGGCGCTTTCTGCCATTGGCATTCAGGGCCTGACCGTGACCGAGGTCAAGGGGTTTGGTCGCCAGAAAGGCCACGCCGAACTTTATCGCGGCGCTGAATACAGCGTGAACTTCCTGCCAAAAGTCAAAATCGACGTTGCCATAGCGGACGACCAGCTGGACGAAGTCGTCGACGTTATCAGCAAGGCTGCCTACACCGGCAAAATTGGCGACGGCAAGATTTTTGTCGCCGAACTGCAGCGGGTTATCCGTATTCGCACCGGCGAAGCGGATGAAGCCGCACTCTGAATTTCGGGGCTAAGAATCGTGATGGGATGGGATAAAATGAGAAAAACAACGCTGTTCGGCCTCGCCAGCTTCAGCCTGCTGCCGTCACTTGCGCTGGCGGCTTCGCCAGCCGTGGCGGATAAAGCTGATAACGCCTTTATGATGATTTGCACCGCGCTGGTGCTGTTTATGACGCTCCCCGGCATTGCTCTTTTCTACGGCGGCCTGCTCCGGGCCAAAAACGTGCTTTCCATGATGACTCAGGTTTCCGTCACCTTTGCCATGGTGTGCGTCATCTGGATGCTTTATGGCTACTCGCTGGCCTTCAGTACGGGCAACGCTTTCTTTGGTGACTTCAGCATGGCGATGTTAAAAAACATTCAGCTGACGGCGCTGGTGGGCACTATCTACCAATATATTCACGTTTCGTTCCAGGCTTCTTTCGCCTGTATTACCGTTGGCCTGATTGTTGGCGCGCTGGCTGAACGTATCCGTTTTTCTGCGGTGCTGATCTTTGTGGCTATCTGGGTCACCTTTTCCTATCTGCCCATTGCACATATGGTCTGGTCAGGTGGGCTGCTGGCGCAGGATGGCGCGCTCGATTTTGCCGGCGGCACCGTCGTGCATATCAATGCAGCGGTTGCCGGATTGGTCGGGGCTTATCTGGTTGGCAAGCGTGCAGGTTTTGGCAAAGAAGCGTTCAAGCCGCATAACCTGCCGATGGTCTTTACCGGTACGGCCATTCTCTATGTCGGCTGGTTCGGCTTCAATGCCGGCTCTGCCAGTGCCGCTAATGAAATCGCAGCGCTGGCCTTCCTGAATACCGTTATGGCCACGGCGGGCGCGATGCTGAGCTGGACATTCGGCGAGTGGGCGCTGCGCGGCAAACCGTCTCTGTTAGGCGTATGTTCCGGCGCCATTGCGGGTCTGGTAGCGATTACGCCAGCCTGTGGCTACGTTGGCGTAGGTGGCGCGTTGGTTATCGGTATTATGGGCGGGCTTGCGGGCTTGTGGGGTGTTACGGTCCTGAAAAGATGACTGCGTGGTGACGATCCGAGCGATGTATTCGGCGTGCACGGCGTGTGCGGTATCCTGGGCTGTATTCTGACGGGGGTTTTTGCTTCTTCTTCACTCGGTGGGGTAGGTTACGCTTCAGGCGTAACGATGGGGCATCAGATTTGGGTACAGCTCTACAGCGTGGGTATTACGGTAGTCTGGACCGGCGTAGTCGCTTTTATCGCGTTTAAGGTAGCGGATATGACGGTAGGCCTGCGCGTGCCCGAAGATCATGAGCGCGAAGGCCTGGATGTTAACAGCCACGGCGAAAACGCCTATAACCAGTAAGAGCATAAACGGCTCGCCTGAGTTGTTCTGAATAAAGAACCCCGCAGCGTGCGGGGTTCTTTACGCTACTGACGCAGGCGCATCACGCCTTCCTGCACCGTCGAAGCGACCAGTACCCCATCCTCAGTAAAAAATTCACCGCGCACAAAGCCTCTGGCGCTGGACGCTGAAGTACTCTCCACGCTGTAAAGCAGCCATTGATTCAGGTCGAAGGGGCGGTGAAACCACATCGAGTGATCGATAGTGGCTACCTGCATTCCCGGTTCAAGAAATCCTTTTCCATGCGGCTGCAGGGCAACCGGCAAGAAGTTAAAGTCGGAGGCATAGCCCAGCAGATATTGATGGATGCGCCGGTCATCCGGCATGGGGCCATTGGCGCGTAGCCAGACATGACGCACCGGCTCATCAACATGCCCCTTTAACGGGTTATGGAATTTAACCGGGCGGATTTCAAAAGGTTTTTCCGACAGGAACTTTTCGCGGGCCTTTTCAGGAATAAAATGCGAAAGCTGTTTAGCGATTTCGCTTTCGGTCGTCAGCGCCTCCGGCCCGGGGACGTCAGGCATCGGTTTCTGGTGCTCAAAGCCCGTTTCGGGCGCCTGGAAAGAGGCGGTCATATAGAAAATAGGCTGGCCGTTCTGGATGGCGCTCACCCGGCGAGCGCTAAAGCTATGGCCATCGCGCAGGGTTTCCACATCGTAAATAATCGCTTTCTGACTGTCGCCAGGCCGCAGAAAGTAGCTGTGGAACGAATGGATAATGCGCTCCGCCGGTACCGTCTGCTTGGCCGCATACAGCGCCTGG
>DOOK01000075.1:5971-6630 GCA_003512805.1 Erwinia sp.
TTGGCCGCATACAGCGCCTGGCCAACCACCTGACCGCCAAAAACCTGACGCAGGCCGAGATCTTCGCTCTGGCCGCGAAACAGCCCTTCTTCCAGCTTTTCCAGATTCATTAAATTTAACAGGTCGTGCAGTGCCTGACTCATGGCGGCTTCCTCAATAGTCGGTTCCCTTTCAGTTTGCGAAACCGACCCCGCTGTCGTCAACGGCAGGAGAGAATATTCTTTCGCACGCTATCCTTATGGGGCTTACAGGCGAAAATCAATAACCTGTGCCAGAATTAAGGCTTATGGGGCAGGCTTGCTGTCCCTTACGTCCCGCATTGATAGCAAGGAGAATAAATCAATGAAACTTTGGCCTGTATTGACCGGCGCCGCTCTGGCGGTTGCACTTTCCGGATGTGCTGATAAAGGTAAAGATGTCCCTACGCCGACGCTGGCTTCTAAAGTCGCGGGGGAGGCAGATACGCTGCGCCAGCCGCACGTTAGCGGGACCATTACGCTCCCTGCCAATGTGCGCCTGCCGCCTGATGCTTCCTTAACCGTGATGCTTTCTGATGCTTCTCTGTCAGACGCCCCGGCAAAAGTGATTTCACAGCGCGTGGTCCTGACCGATGGCAAACAGGCGCCGTTCAAGTTCATCCTGCCTTTTAATCCGGCGGA
>DOOK01000076.1:0-2604 GCA_003512805.1 Erwinia sp.
TTACTGGCGAGCCTTTCGTGATTACCCGCGTTTGCAGGGCGGTTTTGTCTGGGACTGGGCCGATCAGGCCATTACCAAAACGTTTGATGACGGTAGCGTCGGTTGGGCTTACGGCGGTGATTTTGGCGATAAGCCCAATGACCGCCAGTTCTGTATGAACGGGCTGGTATTCCCGGATCGCCGTCCTCATCCGTCATTAATTGAGGCCAAACACGCACAGCAATACTTTCAGTTTGCCCTGCTTTCACAACATCCGCTGCGTATCAGCATCACCAGTGAATACCTGTTCCGCCCGACCGATAACGAGCAGCTGCACTGGCACGTTCAGGCAGCCGGCGAAACAATTACTCAGGGTAGCGCAACGCTGGCGCTGAGTCCTGAAGGTCAGAGCGAGCTAACGTTGTCGGAGGCACTGACCCTGCCTGCCGGGGCCGAAGAGGTCTGGCTGACGCTGGAAGTGATTCAGCCACAGGCCACAGCATGGTCCGAGGCCGGGCACCGCGTCGCCTGGCAGCAGTTCGCTCTCGCCGCCCCACTGGTTTTGCATGCGCCTCAGCCAGCAGGCGAAGCGCCTGAGCTTGAGCGCAGCGACAGTGCCTGGACGGTGCGCAGTGGCCTGCAGCAGTGGATTATTGACCGTGAAAGCGGACTCCTGACGCACTGGCTGGTGGATGGCGTGGAGCAGCTGTTGACCCCGCTGCGCGATCAGTTCGTGCGTGCACCGCTGGATAACGATATTGGCGTAAGTGAAGTGGAGCGCATCGATCCTAACGCCTGGGTTGAACGCTGGAAGAGCGCTGGCCTGTACAACCTTACCGCCCGCTGCGTGCAGTGTGATGCGCAGCGCCTGGCACATGAAGTGGTGATCGACAGCAGCTGGCAGTACATGAGCCAGGATGAGGTAGTGATTGTCAGCCACTGGCGAATGACATTTAACGCGCAGGGCCAGCTGCATCTGGTCATTGACGGCGAGCGGGCCACGACTTTGCCGCCGCTGCCGCGCGTTGGCCTCAATTTTCAGGTGCGAGATCAGGAAAAACCGGTCTCCTGGCTGGGATTTGGCCCGCACGAGAACTACCCGGACCGACGTACCAGCGCCTGCTTCTCCCGCTGGGAACGGCCGCTGGATGAAATGAGCACCCCGTACATTTTCCCTGGCGAGAATGGCCTGCGTTGCGACAGTAAAGCGCTCGACTGGGGCCGCTGGCACGTAGCGGGTGATTTTCATTTCTCTGTCCAGCCCTACAGCACCACGCAATTAATGGCAACCGACCACTGGCACCAAATGCAGCCGGAAGAAGGCGTCTGGATAACGCTGGATGGTCAACATATGGGTGTCGGCGGAGACGATTCCTGGACGCCCAGCGTCCTGCAGAAGTGGTTATTGTCTGAACCAAAATGGCAGTATCAGTTAACCCTGCATTTCCAATAATAATCGGGGGCGCAAGCCCCTGCTTAACGGCATAACCGGATGGAATAGCCCTATGAAACTCGCTGAACTTGCCCCAAGAGAACGCCATAACTTTATTTACTTTATGCTGTTCTTTTTCTTCTATTACTTCATCATGTCTGCCTGGTTTCCCTTTTTTCCGGTCTGGCTGGCGGAGGTTAACCATCTGACCAAAACAGAAACGGGGATTGTTTTTTCCTTTGTCTCGCTGTTTTCGATTGTTTTCCAGCCGGTGTTTGGGTTGATTTCCGACAAATTGGGGCTACGCAAATACCTGTTATGGACCATCACTGTCTTATTAGTGTTGTTTGCGCCCTTTTTTATTTTTGTTCTGTCTCCGCTGCTGCAGATGAATATTTTTGCGGGCGCGCTGGCCGGTGGGATCTACCTGGGAATAGTCTTTTCCAGCGGCTCCGGAGCGGTCGAAGCCTATATTGAGCGTGTCAGTCGCGCTAACCGCTTCGAATACGGCAAAGTTCGTGTTTCCGGCTGTGTTGGCTGGGCGTTATGTGCGTCAATAACCGGTATCCTGTTTGGTATAGATCCTAATATTACCTTCTGGATCGCCTCCGGCTTTGCGCTGGTGCTTGGCGTACTGTTATGGGTGTCGCGCCCGGAAAACAGTAACAGTGAGTTGGTTATCGACGCGCTGGGGGCCAACCGTCAGGCCTTCTCTTTACGCACGGCCGCCGAACTGTTGCGGATGCCCCGCTTCTGGGGATTTATTGTTTACGTGGTTGGCGTCGCCAGCGTCTATGACGTCTTCGATCAGCAGTTCGCGAATTTCTTTAAAGGTTTTTTCTCCAGCCCACAGCGCGGTACCGAAGTCTTTGGCTTTGTCACTACCGGTGGAGAATTACTCAACGCCACGATTATGTTTTTCGCCCCCGCCATTGTTAACCGTATTGGCGCGAAAAATGCCCTGCTGACTGCAGGTGTGATTATGTCGGCACGTATTTTAGGATCCTCTTTTGCCTCATCAGCGGTGGAAGTGGTGATCTTAAAGATGCTGCATATGTTTGAACTGCCGTTCCTGCTGGTGGGCACTTTTAAATATATTTCCTCCGCTTTTAACCCGAAACTGTCGGCAACGTTATTCCTGATAGGTTTTAATTTATCGAAACAACTTTCCGGGGTGGTGCTGTCGGTATGGG
>DOOK01000076.1:2687-6003 GCA_003512805.1 Erwinia sp.
GGGTATGGGTAGGAAGAATGTATGACACCGTGGGCTTCCATCAGGCTTACTTTATTTTAGGCTGCCTCACATTGAGCTTTACCGTCATTTCCCTGTTTACCCTGAGAGGCAGTAAAACACTGCTTCCGTCCACCAGGTATAACCGCGCGACCTGATACCAGGCGCCCGTTTGCGTTAACGGGCGCCTGTCACGATTTGGGCTTGTCCGCCCCGGACCTGGCGCCGTGGCAACGACGCGCGTGAAGATTAATAAAAAGTAAGATTCGGGGAGTGAAAGAGGAGTCTACTACC
This sequence comes from Erwinia sp., assembly GCA_003512805.1. GTDB lineage: Bacteria > Pseudomonadota > Gammaproteobacteria > Enterobacterales > Enterobacteriaceae > Erwinia. The sequence continues at coordinate 2,979 of DOOK01000076.1, forward strand.
CAACAAATTTGAGTATTTCAGCAAGGGTAGCCTCATCCGGATGAATGATTTCACCAAGATGGTCTCCCTTCCCTGAAATTATCGGTATGGCATATTGTTCGGCGACCTCACTCATCGCGGCATAATAGGGGTCACCGAAACCGGCCCAAAATAAGAGAGGGATTCCGCAGGTTAAGCGTTTTTCATCACCCGGCGTATGTTTCTTAAGTTCATTGAAAAAGCAGGCTGCACTTCTTTCTGCCTCTGGCGAAAGTGAAGAGAGCTCCGGTGCGGTTTCGCGGGCATAGCCCATAAAGATGTCAAAACTGAGCGTGTCGGGCAGCCCTTGCAGACAGTCCCATCCGCCCACAACAACGGAATGTAGCCGATCGGGATAAGATTCTAACAGGCCCAGCGCCAGCCAGGCTCCGGCAGAATAGCCGACGACATGGGCTTTCTCATGTCCCAGTTCCTGTATCAGTTCCACAAGAGCAGCCGCCTGGCTTTCTCGCGTATAACACGCCTCGCTGGCTGGCTTATCGCTCAATCCATGACCTGACAAATCCGGGCATATCACGTGAAAATAAGGCGCTAACGCCTGAACGAAGCCATTATCCACCCAACACTGCCCATTCATCAAAAGGCCATGCAGCATGATGACTAAGGGCCCCTGTCCTTCTGAACGATAAAATAACCGCGGCGTTCCGGATGTATAAGGCATAAAGATTCCTGTTATTTAACGCGTGGTTAAAAAGAATACTCGCCTTTAAAGTCGATATGCAAATTATTACTTTATAGAGACTACGCTTGCTAACTGAAGCATGTTTTACCCCTGGCCCTGAGCTACCGGGCCGTTCCCACGCCTCCCTCTTTCGCCAGCGAAATAGCGGCTTCAGCCTGCAAATCGTCGTTTTACACAGAATAAATATGAGCGGGTATCATGGCCGATAACCGTGACTCTTGCTCCATGCGGGTACGCCAGCAAGACCTGTATCGCTGGCACAGCCTGTCATTAATCTATTTTCCCCCGGAAATCGCGCCTCGGCTTTTCCGTTTATTGATCAATGACGGACAGTCTTATTCCGTTTTCCGCGAAGCAGGCAATCAATTTTAACGACGCAACACCCGCGGCTGGCCTCTTTAGACCGTACGGTTCCGGGACGCAAACCAGGGGGTAATCAACAGATGCGGGATGGCAAGGGAAGCCAGGGCGGCGAACAGTGAACGGAAGCCGTCTGGCCCTTTGGGAAAGAGCATAAAAGCGGCCATGCCGGCAATCGCGATAGCTCCCAGCAGCACGGGCCAGATGGCACGCAGGTAATCTGTGTAACGCACGTAGCCCAGCTGGTCGCGTCGCTGTTCAGTCTGTGGGAGGGCATGCAGGATCAAAAAGCCCAGGGAAAACCCGACAAAAGGCGGCAGGATCAGCAGCGCCAGCGTGCCTGTAATAAGCCTCTTGTTCCGCGAAAAAAAACCCACAGTGAGCAGGCCACCTGCAGCCACTCCTCCCAGGAGGGCCAGGCTACATGTCACTGTATCAGGTAAGGTGGGGGCAAGCCCGGCCCCCTGTAGAATGGCCCGGAATTCATCCTGATGGAGTGTTGCCGGGGTAGCGATCAAACTGACTCCCCGGGCTATACGCTCGGCGAGTCCGCCATCAGGCGCGTCTTCCAGCCCGAAATGTATGGCAGAAGCGAGCAGGAAACCCGGTAAAGCGACTGCCGGACTCGTGTGCCACCAGATAAGACACAGCACAATAGCCAGCCCGTAGCTCATCAGAAAAAACAGCTGCCTTCCCTGACGAACAATGGCCAGATCGCTGGCGCCGTGTGCCATGCCGATGACGCCGATAGCCAGAACGGCAAACGCAATCTGGAAAACCGGCGCGCTAAACGAGGCGGCCAGAGCGGCCATCCACAGGATGGCCCAACCGGCTTGCTTCTGCTGCAGGATCATGCCCGGCTAACACCTGCACGACTGGCATGGTGCGAGGCTTTTTCTAAGTTTGCCGCAGCATAAAACGCGAAGTACACCTTCGCAATGATATCCAGCAGCAAAAATGCCCAGACAGAGGCGGCATCGGTAATAAATTTCATGCCTTCTGGCCCAATCAGGAACACTATCGGATAGATAAACCAAACCACCGTCAGTAGCGTCACATTTTTTTTATAACATGTCCCATACGCACTCCCCTTCGCTGTCGCAATAACCCGCAGCGGTCCCCACAGCAGGTAAACGACGCCCAGGAATGCCGCACAGGACCAAAGGTACCAGACCCATTTTGCAAAGGGCGCTTCCGCCAGAGATGAGATGAGGCCGGTTATAATCATCATCACATCCAACACGATAATGGCGGTCAAAAACCCTCCTGTTTCACCCGGTTTGCCATGCTCATGAAAAGCCAGCATCACTAAGCCCGCAAGCAGGATCGGCGTGGTAATTGAACAGTCAGCATAGCGTGCCAGATAAACCAGAGTGCCGTTGTCCAGCGTCAGGTTGCCAAATCCAAACGTTAACGCCAGATAAGCGGTTGCCGCGATAAAAGTCACTGACGCATGCATTAATGTATGATGCCGGGCAGGAGACGTTTTTTTGCCGGTAGCGTAGATGACCAGTGATGCGATGGCCATCACCGAAAATCCGATGATGAAGGCGGTTTGATCCATATAAAATTCTCCTGCGCCGCAAGGCTTTAGTTATTAAGTCGTATGGGTAATGGTGAAGTCAGGTTTTATATTCTGCTAAGAATACCGACTCCAAGTATATGACGGCCTGGGAATCCTGCAAATTAATCGGAGATCATTCGGTTAACCGCTTTTTTTTCGTCCGGACGACGTCTCATTTGCCGCAGCAGGCATCATAAAATTGTCTTTTTTTGTAATGGAGTGTGTGTAAAAACACATTTCGTACCGCTTAAAATATAAGCGCGCATTGCATATTAAGAGCATTAAGAGCATTAAGAGCATTAAGAGCATTAAGAGCATTAAGAGCATTAAGAGCATTAATATTATCAAGATCACCGAGGTTACTGAGATTACTGAGATTA
>DOOK01000072.1:0-4571 GCA_003512805.1 Erwinia sp.
GAGGGGGCTTCATTGGCCGTATCGTTGATTACATCAAGCTGATGTTCCATCACTGGTTCGACTAAATCTGTCGCGTGCCGCGCTTGATTTCGGGCTGAATGGCCCGCATATTGATATTATCTGTAGGCTCCCGCTGTTGGCGGGAGTCTTTGTTTTAGCGTTACCGGAGCCCCTATGAAAACCAATCTTAAAGAACTGCTCGAATTTCCTACCCCGTTCACTTATAAAGTGATGGGTCTGGCGCAGCCGGAGCTGGTTGATCAAGTAGTTGAGGTCGTCCAGCGCCATGCGCCTGGCGATTACTCTCCGGAAGTAAAACCCAGCAGCAAAGGCAACTATCACTCTGTTTCTATTACCATTACGGCGACCCATATTGAGCAGGTGGAAACGCTCTATGACGAGCTGGGCAACATAGAAATCGTGCGGATGGTGCTGTAGCCATCACCGATCGGGGGCTGACCATTGCCCTCGTTCGGCGTTATACTCCCTTCTTTATTCCCTGACCGGACCTTCCATGCATCAGGATACCCTATTTGTTCGTCAGCTCGGTTTGCAGCCATGGGCGCCTGTCTCTCAGGCCATGCACGATTTTACCCACCAGCGCAGCGCGGAAACGCCCGACGAAATCTGGCTGGTAGAACACCTGCCTGTTTTTACCCAGGGCCAGGCCGGTAAAGCTGAGCATCTGCTGATGCCGGGCGATATCCCGGTTATGCAGAGCGATCGTGGCGGTCAGGTGACCTATCACGGCCCGGGCCAGCAGGTCATGTACGTGCTGGTGAATCTGAAACGCCGTAAAACCGGCGTGCGTGATCTGGTCACCGCTATTGAACAGACCGTTATTGCCACGCTGGCGCATTACGATATTGAGGCAGCGGCCCGGGCAGACGCACCTGGCGTTTACGTTGACGGCAAAAAAATCTGCTCGTTAGGTCTGCGCATCCGTAACGGTAACTCTTTTCACGGGCTGGCTTTAAACGTGGATATGGACCTTGCGCCTTTTCTACGCATCAACCCCTGCGGTTACGCCGGGCTGGAGATGACGCAGATCGCTGCTTACAAGAAGGGCGTCACGCTGGCCAACGTGCAGCCGCTGCTGATCAAACACTTTGCCCACCAGCTGGCGATAGCCGACGTGCAGTGGCTGGATGAGCGAACGCCATAAATTTACAATTCCGTCACATTTTCTCGTCTGCCCTGGCTGAAACCCGCGCCGCGAGGTGATATAATTTTTGCGCTTTTCTCAAAAAAATTTGAACGTCACGCGGCTGACTAGCGCATGCCAACCTGGAAACAGCAAGATTATGAGTAAACCTATTCAGATGGAACGCGGCGTCAAATACCGCGATGCAGATAAGATGGCGCTGATCCCGGTTAAAACCGTGGTCACCGAACGCACAGAGATTTTACGTAAGCCGGAGTGGATGAAAATCAAACTCCCTGCCGACTCCAGCCGCATCCAGGGCATCAAAGCCGCCATGCGTAAAAACGGTCTGCACTCCGTCTGTGAAGAAGCTTCCTGCCCTAACCTTGCAGAATGTTTTAACCACGGCACCGCTACCTTTATGATCCTGGGTGCAATCTGTACCCGCCGCTGTCCTTTCTGCGACGTGGCGCACGGCCGTCCCGTTCAGCCCGACGCCAACGAGCCGGAAAAGCTGGCGCAGACTATCGCCGATATGGGCCTGCGCTACGTGGTGATCACTTCTGTTGACCGCGATGACCTGCGTGACGGTGGCGCTCAGCACTTTGCCGACTGCATCAGCGCTATCCGTGCTAAAAACCCGACCATTAAAATTGAGACGCTGGTGCCGGATTTCCGCGGGCGAATGGATCGCGCGCTGGATATCCTTAACGCCACGCCACCGGACGTGTTTAACCACAATCTTGAGAACGTGCCGCGCGTCTACCGTCAGGTACGCCCCGGCGCCAACTATGAATGGTCGCTGAAGCTGCTGGAGCGTTTTAAAGAAGCGCATCCTGAGATCCCGACAAAATCAGGTCTGATGGTTGGGCTGGGCGAAACCAATGCCGAAATCGTGGAGGTCATGCGTGATTTACGTCGTCATGGCGTCACCATGCTGACGCTGGGGCAATATCTGCAGCCAAGCCGCCACCATTTACCGGTGCAGCGCTACGTCAGTCCGGCGGAGTTCGACGAGATGAAAGAAGCAGCGATGGAGATGGGCTTCACCCATGCGGCTTGTGGGCCGTTCGTGCGCTCTTCCTATCATGCGGATATGCAGGCGAAAGGCCTGGAAGTGAAATAACTCTTTACATTTTGCCGACGCAAACAAAAACGGATGACCCTGTCATCCGTTTTTTTTATCGCTCAATGCGGTCGTTACTCTTTATGAGTAACCTGTTCCGCTTTATCTTCAGCGACAGGCGCTTTTTTCGCGGAGGTGTCATCGTCGCTCATCGCCTTTTTAAAGCCTTTGATCGCCGAACCCAGATCGCCGCCCAGAGAGCGTAACTTGTTGGTTCCGAAAAGCAATACAATCAGAGCGCCAATAATCAGCAGTTTGGCAATACTGATACCTTCCATACACACCTTCTTTATTTAACCGGACCAGTAAAGGTCAATAACCATAAAGTGTATTAACGCGCAGATCGTCGGTCAATACAAACTGCCATCTGTAACAGAGTAATATCTGCACAGCGACGGGCAAGATGATAGCAGATAAAATCCCTCAGAAAAGCCTGAAATCGCACCTGCCGAACATTACTGTCCCGAGACACGCACAAAGGCTACCCTGACAGTTTGGCGCTATCCTCCGTCTCGCCTTCACAACTACCTTGATGCGCGACCCGAACGACAGAGCCATGTTACGAACTTTCTACCGGGTTAATGAGTTCGGGTCGGCTAAAGCGCCGGTTATCCAACACCGGCAGTATGCCGCGTGCATGAGCAAGACGAGCGGGATCAATATCAGCAAAAAGTAACATCGGGGCTTCAGCCGCTCTTGCTATCGCCACGCCCAGCGGATCTACCGTCAGGCTACAGCCGATATTGCGCGGGCCGCATTCGCCAACGGCCACTACGTAACAGGTGTTTTCCAATGCACGCGCCGTGACCAGAACTTCCCAGTGCATTTCCTTAAGCGGCCCTTTAACCCAGGCGGCCGGCAGCACCAGTACCTCCGCGCCATCCAGCGCCAGGCGGCGGGCCAGCTCCGGAAAGCGGACGTCATAGCAGGTCATCAGACCGACCTTCATGCCGGCAACATCCAGCAGCGGCGGCACATCATTGCCGGCCTTAACGTTACGGGATTCTTGCATAGCGAAAGCGTCATAAAGGTGCAGCTTGCTGTAGCGCGCCACGATTTCACCATTGCGTACAGCGATGAGCATGTTCAATGCTTTTTCATCGTCCGTTGGTACGTGTACAGTCATTATGGTGGTTAAACTATTGCCGCGGCTGGCCGCACAAATCTCACTTAAGAATGGCCCGTCCAGGGGCTGAGCCGCTTTCAGCACCAGATCCGGATCGGCGATATCACGAGCGAGTACGGCTTCGGGTAAAACCAGCAGATCGGCCCCGCCGTCTCGTGCCTTCGCCATTAAGTCCGTACAGGTTGCAGCGTTCTCCTGCCAGCTACGGCTGACCGCAAACTGTCCTGAAGCGACTTTCATCAGCTCGCTCCGTTTGAGTATGAGTGAGGCGAGTTCAGATCCTTAATCAGGTAGCGGGGAGACTCGCTATAACCTTCCCGGCTGTAAAAGGCATTGGCTTTAGTGCGGTGTTCGTGACAATGTACTTCCATCCGGTCGCAGCCGCGCGCTTTTGCCAGCTTTTCGGCATGGCCTAACAGCTGATGTCCAACGCCTTCACTGCGCTTGCCGTCCGCAATACAAAAATAGCTGATGCGCGCGAAGTCTCCCGCCAGCGCCAGCTGCGGAATAAAATGGAGTGAGAGAAAGCCCAGGACGGTACTGCCCTGCTCGGCAATCAGCAGCTGTTCTGCCCGATCGTCGATCAGCTGCGCCAGACGACGCTCAATAAAGATTTCAGTGTTGGCATAGCCCAGCTCGGTTAACAGCGCGCTCAGGGCAAAACCGTCATGCGTATTCGCCAGTCGGATCCTCATTCTCTCTCCTGTAGATTGCGGCCCAAGCAGGCCATTAGCGCTTTTCTTCTTACAGGTTATATAGCCTGCCTGACGCGATAAGAGCAACTCTTCCAGCACGACCACCTGTTACAGAGTAAGCGGTATTTTACTTTGCGGGTCAGGCGCCACAAGGAAGCGGCCTGTAAGGGCAGTTTCTTTTATAACGTTTTGGCACAATCTTTACGAAAACAGGGGAAGTGATGCAGGGTAAAGCCTTCCCCCACTGCGGATAAGGCTTACCCACCATTTTCCCTATCGCCCGTCTTCGGCGTCGTCTTACAGGCAAAAAAAAACCCGCCATAAGGCGGGTTTTTAAAATTCTGTCTGATAACTTAAATGGCGGCAACGTTAGCAGCAGATGGGCCTTTGGCACCGTTGGTGATTTCGAACTCTACGCGCTGACCTTCAGCCAGAGTTTTGAAACCGTTGCTCTGGATGGCAGAGAAGTGTACGAACACG
>DOOK01000072.1:4710-5265 GCA_003512805.1 Erwinia sp.
TACGAACACGTCTTTGCTGCCATCTTCAGGAGTAATGAAACCGAATCCTTTGGACTCATTAAACCACTTAACGCTACCTTTGATCTTAGACATCTATATTACCTTTACATGAAAAATGGACACTAAACTGTGTCGACGGTTAGTACAGCAATTGCTGAGCCTTTTGTCCAGTAGCCTTTAACGAAAAAGTGATAAATATCGCCTTTTTTGCCGATTCATTCTCATTTTATCGCGCCTCTGTGGTTAAAACTGCCAGCGTAACCAGGCGAAATAGACGTTGCCGTTGTTGTAAGTTCCCGGAATATAAGTCATCTGAAAGGTGGCATCGCCATAACCTATTGACGCCAGGGGCAATACCGCTGGAACCGGGATATATTTCCAGTTATCCCGTGCCGTGAAGCCAGCCGTGTAGCCTAACCCCAGACGAAAATCGTTATCGGACAGCGGCCGCCAGATTTTTTCCCAGCCGTACCCCCCGAAAGGCTCCCATTTGTTAAAGGAGTCTTTAAAAGCCATCAGGTAGAGGCCGTTCCAGTTGCCTTTTTCGTCATAACG
>DOOK01000073.1 GCA_003512805.1 Erwinia sp.
TGGCCGTCGGTACCAATCAGAAAGCTGATGCGGTGAATACCGTCATAGGTTTTGCCCATAAACGTTTTCTCGCCCCAAATGCCGAACTGCTCGCAAACCTGATGGTTTTCATCCGACAGCAGCGTGAAGTTCAGCAGCTCTTTCTCGACAAAACGAGACAGCTTTTCCTGTTTATCGGTGCTGATGCCCAGCACCTCCACGCCCGCTTTTTTCAACTCATCCATACTGTCGCGTAAACCGCATGCCTGTACGGTACAGCCCGGCGTCATGGCTTTCGGGTAAAAATAGACCAGCACGCGCTGTCCCTGGAAGTCGGTCAGGTTTACCAGCTCGCCATCCTGATCGGGCAAGCTAAAGGCGGGTGCGGGATCGCCGGCTTTCAGTGGATTCATCACTCTTCTCCGTTTATTCATCATGCTGTGGATACTGGACGACGCTAATAGTGCCCTGTGCCTTTAACTCTGTACAGAGGCCGTTAAACGCCTGCTCAATAATTGCAGCATCCTGACTGGCAGGACTGTGTGCGGTAATTTGAATATAGAGCAAGGACGGCTGATTTTCTGCCACGGGTTGCGTGCGTGAGACCAGTTCAGCAATATGCATCTGGTGGGAATCAAAAAGATCGGTAAATCTTTCGATAATATGTGCGGAGTCGATAACTTCAATCTGCACCCAAACGGTAGCGGGCATGGGCGGCCTCTCGCGAAACGTTGTCCGCTTCATCACGATCAGCAGTTCCAGCTCGGCGCCCTTTAGCGGCAGCGTTGATTCAATCAGGGCGATAGCGTTCCAGCTTCCTGAAAGCAGCATAATAAACGTGAACTCATCACCCAATATGGCCAGGCGGCTGTCTTCAATATTACAATCGCAGCTGCTGACATGACGGGTAATGGTATTAACAATCCCCGGTCGATCGACGCCCACGGCGGTAATAACGAGGTGATGTTGCTCTGACTGCGGCAAAATAATGCTTCCTGTACGTCTCAGTGATTAGCAATTGTGATAACTCTTAGGTAAACATAAAAAATACCCTGTGCCAAGGGGCCTGACGGGCTTGCCCGCTTGCTTTTCGTGGGCCGTCAAACGTACCATGAAGCACTTGTTTGTGGAGGGGATGGCTAATGTTTACGGGAAGTATTGTTGCGCTCGTTACGCCGATGGACGACAAAGGGTCGGTCTGTCGCGCAAGTCTGAAAAAACTGATTGATTATCATGTTGCCAGCGGAACAGCGGCAATTGTCTCCGTAGGAACAACGGGCGAGTCAGCCACATTAAGCCACGACGAGCATGGCGATGTGGTGATGCTGACGCTGGAACTGGCCGACGGCCGCATTCCCATCATTGCCGGTACCGGCGCTAACGCTACTGCAGAAGGTATTGCGCTGACGCATCGGTTTGAAAACAGCGGCGTGGTTGGCTGCCTTACCGTGACTCCCTACTACAACCGTCCTACTCAGGAAGGGTTGTACCAGCACTTTAAAGCCATCGCCGAAAGCACCGATCTTCCGCAAATGCTCTACAATGTGCCCTCGCGCACCGGTTGCGATATGCTGCCGGAAACCGTAGGCCGGCTGGCGAAGATTAAAAATATTATCGGAATCAAAGAAGCGACCGGGAACTTATCGCGGGTTAGTCAGATCCAAGAGCGGGTCGATGATGATTTTATTCTGGTCAGCGGTGACGATCTCTCCGCCCTCGACTTTATGCAGCTGGGCGGCAAGGGAGTGATCTCCGTGACGGCCAACATCGCCGCGCGCGAAATGGTGGAGCTTTGTGCGCTTGCGCAGCAGGGCAACTTCCGGGAAGCGCGCCGCCTTAACCAGCGTCTGATGCCTTTGCACCAGAAGCTATTTATTGAGCCTAATCCTGTCCCGGTAAAATGGGCGGCTAAAAAATTAGGATTAATTGCAACCGATACGCTGCGTCTACCGATGACGCCGATGACTGATGCCGGTCGTCCGGTTGTTGAGCAGGCACTGAAAGACGCAGGCCTGCTGTAAATTTAGGGAGAAGTAATGGCTTACTCAGTACAAAAGTCGGCAATCGCGAAAGTGGTTGGCCTGTCGCTGGTGATGTTGCTGGCGGCATGTTCGAGCGATCAGCGCTACAAGCGCCAGGTTAGCGGCGACGAATCTTACCTTCAGGCTGCGGATATTAATGAGCTGCACGCACCGGCCGGCACCATCCTGCCGCTGCAAAACGGCGATTTTGATATTCCTGCCGCCAGTGGCAAAGGGGCCGTCGGCAAGCAGCTGGACATTCGTCCGCCTGCCCAGCCGCTGGCGCTGATCAACGGTGCCCGCACCCAGTTTGCTGGCAACTCCGGCGTGCTGCTGGTGGATAACGCCAGCGGCGCATTGTGGCCGCAGGTGGTAACGGTAGTGCAGACGCGTAACTATCCTGTCGCCAGCAAAACCGACAGCAGCCAAACGCTGACCACCGACTGGGTGCAGTGGAACCGTGCTGATGAAGATCATCAGTATCGCGGCCGCTACCAGATAGCCGTGCAGCAGCAGGGCTATCAGCAGGCGCTGAGCGTGAAGCTACTGGAACTGGAGCAGGAAGGTAAAGCCGTTACTTCACCCGTCCAGCTACAGCGCTATACCGCGCAGATGCTGAACGAGCTGAGCGCCGGTCTGGATAAAATCGCCACGACTCGTGATGATGCGGCGGTGAAAGGCAGCACGGCACAAATCAACGTACAGAGCGGTGCCGACGACACTGGCCTGCCTACGTTGGTGGTGCGCGCGCCGTTTAACCTGGTGTGGGAGCGTCTGCCGGCCGCGCTGGAGCGCGTAGGGATGAAAATTACCGATCGCAACCGTCCGCAGGGTAGCCTGAACGTCACCTACAGCGCGCCTTCCAGCGACACCTGGGACAGTATCGGCGCGAAAGATCCGCAGCTGACCAACGGCAACTATAAGCTGCAGGTCGGCGATCTGGATAACCGCAGCAGCCTGCAGTTCCTGGATCCGAAAGGCCATGCGTTGACCCAGTCGCAAAATGATGCGCTGGTAGCCGTTTTCCAGGCGGCCTTTAACAAATAATTTATCGGCCGACCCCCGTCGGCCTTTTTTATTTGTTGCCGCGTAATCGATTGCTTCGGTTTTTTCGCGTCCGATCATACAATGGGCGCAACAGTTCATATCCGACCGGTTTCGACCTGTTCGCAGGCAAAAGCACCGGGCATTTCACGTTTGGAGTAAAGAGATGAAAAAGCAAGCTGAGTTGTATCGCGGCAAAGCGAAAACCGTTTACAGCACCGAAAATCCGGATCTGTTGGTACTCGAATTCCGCAACGATACATCAGCACTGGACGGTGAACGCATCGAACAGTTCGATCGCAAAGGGATGATTAATAATAAATTTAACCATTTTATTATGAGCAAGCTGGCGGAAGCGGGCATTCCTACCCAGATGGAGGCGCTGCTGTCGGACAACGAGGCACTGGTCAAAAAGCTGGAGATGGTGCCCGTAGAGTGCGTGGTGCGCAACCGCGCTGCCGGCTCGCTGGTGAAGCGTCTGGGCGTGGAAGAAGGCACGGTTTTACAGCCGCCGGTGTTCGATCTGTTTTTGAAAGACGATGCGCGGCACGATCCTATGATCAATGAATCCTACTGCGAAACTTTTGGCTGGGTAAGCAAAGAGAATCTGGCGCGTATGCGCGAGCTGACCTACAAGGCCAATGACGTCCTGAGCCAGCTTTTCTCTGATGCGGGTCTGATCCTGGTAGACTTCAAGCTGGAGTTCGGCCTGTTCCACGGCGAAGTCACCCTGGGCGACGAATTTTCGCCGGATGGCGCCCGCCTGTGGGACAAAGAAACGCTGAACAAAATGGACAAAGATCGTTATCGCCAAAGCCTTGGTGGCCTGATTGAAGCCTATGAAGAAGTCGCCAATCGTCTGGGCGTGAAGCTGGACTGATATGCCTGGCCGTGGTTTACCCCGCGGCCGCTTTTCCCCGTCTCTTCTGCTGCCCGCTTCCTGCATTCTGAAATCCTTTCCCGTTACGACCCGATAACCGCCGCAAGGCTGGTGTTAGCGGCTATGCACGACTAAAATCACTCCAACAGTTCATAATCCGAGGTAGTGTATGCGTTGGCAAGGGCGCCGTGAGAGCGACAATGTGGAAGATCGCCGTAACGAAACCGGTGGTAATACGATGGGCGTGGGGCGGATGCGCATCCCTCGCGGTAAAGGCGGTATTATTGTGCTGATTATCGTGATGATCGCAGGCTATTACGGCTACGATTTAACCCCTTTATTAACCGGTCAGTCGTCGACCCCGCTGTCTTCTCAGCAGCAGCGAAGTACACCGCAGCAGGATGAAGCGGCGAAATTTACCTCCGTGATGCTGGCCACCACGGAAGATACCTGGCAGAAAATCTTCGTAAAAATGAACAAAACCTATACGCCGCCGAAACTGGTGATGTATCGCGGGGCGACGCGTACCGGCTGCGGCACGGGACAATCCGTTATGGGGCCGTTCTACTGCCCGACCGACAGCACCGTTTATATCGATCTTTCGTTCTATGACGAAATGAAAAACAAGCTTGGTGCGGACGGCGACTTTGCTCAGGGCTACGTGGTAGCGCATGAAGTCGGCCATCACGTGCAGCATCTCCTTGGGATCGAACCCAAAGTTCGTCAGCTCCAGCAGCAGGGCGGTGAAAAGCAGGCGAATCAGCTTTCTGTGAAGCTGGAACTTCAGGCCGACTGCTTTGCCGGTGTCTGGGGACACTATATGCAGCAGGAAAACGTGCTGGAGCCGGGCGATTTGCAGGAGGCGCTAAACGCGGCCGAAGCGATCGGCGACGATCGTCTACAGCAGAAAAGTCAGGGACGCGTAGTGCCGGACAGCTTTACCCACGGCACCTCTCAGCAGCGCTATAGCTGGTTTAAAAAAGGGTTCGACAGCGGCAATCCTGGCCAGTGTGATACCTTCAGTGGCTGACCTGCGCGACGTTATTTCGCAAACGGAACAGCTACAGCAGCAGGGCATGCGCAGGCTGATGGTCATCAGCGGTGAAGCGGAATGGAGCCAGCAGCAGGCGCAGCAATGGATCTCCCTGCTGCCCGGCGACTGGCTGTGGCTTGGCGCCGCGCCGCAAAGTCCGCTGCACTGCGCGCCTGAAGCGGTGCGAACCCTGCTGGGGCAGGAATTTTTGCACGCCGTGTTTGATGCGCGTCACGGCTTCAACGCCGAGGCGCTGGCAGTACTGGCGGGCACGCTGAAAGCGGGAAGCTGGCTGCTGATGCTGGTGCCGGAATGGGCCAGCTGGGCGACGCAACCCGACAGAGATTCGCTGCGCTGGGGCGACACCCCCACACCAGTCGCCACCCCCAATTTTATCTCTCGCCTGCAAAAACTGATGCTGGACGACCCGCAGGTTGCACGTTTTTTTCAGCATCAGGCGCCCGTTCTGCCTGCGCCGCCGGTCGCGCCGCTGTGGCAGGCTGACGACGACACTGGACAGCAGGCTCTGCTCGAACGGCTGATGGTGGCACCGCCGGGGATCTATGTGGTCACCGCACCACGAGGGCGAGGCAAGTCTGCACTCGCCGGCTCGCTGGCCGCCCGCTGGCCGGGTCGTGCGCTGATTTCTGCACCGGCCAAAGCCGCAACGGACGTGCTGGCAAGATTTGCGGGCGACGCTTTTGATTTCATGGCGCCCGACAGGCTGCTGGCGCTCAGTCCACAGGCGCGCCCGCAGGATGTTGACTGGCTGCTGATTGATGAGGCAGCGGCTATTCCCGCCCCGATGCTGGCACAGCTGGTCAGGCTTTTTCCCCGTACGTTGTTAACCACCACCCTGCAGGGTTATGAAGGGACGGGACGCGGTTTTATGCTGAAATTCTGCGCCAGCCTGCCCAACGTGACGCTGTGCAGGCTGGATCGGCCTTTGCGCTGGTCACAGCACGATCCGCTGGAGCAGTTTATCGACCGTGCATTGCTGTTCAGCGAGGCGGAGCCTGAAGAGGTCAGCGCGCCGGTGCATTTTTGTTTTCCGCAGCAGGCGGAATGGCAGGATAAACCGGCAGTGCTGGAGGCCATCTATCAGCTGCTCGCCAGCGCGCACTACCGTACTTCGCCGCTCGATCTCCGGCGCATGATGGACGCGCCAGGGATGCGCTTCAGCGCCGCGCTTCAGGCTGATCGGGTTCAGGGCGCGCTCTGGCTGGTGGAAGAGGGAGGGTTAGCGGCAGAACTGGCGCAGGCGGTCTGGGCGGGACGGCGTCGCCCGGCGGGCAATCTGGTGGCGCAGTCGCTGGCCGCGCACGGTGGCTGGCCGGAAGCGGCGCAAATGCGCTCGCGTCGTATCAGCCGTATCGCTATTATGCCTGCGCTGCGGCGGCAGGGCATTGGCCGGGAGATGGTGCGCCAAAGCGTAAGTCAGGCACAAGGGCTGGACTTTTTTTCAGTTAGTTTCGGCTATACGCCCTCACTGTGGCATTTCTGGCAGGCCTGCGGGTTCCGGCTGGTGCGCCTGGGGACGCGAACGGAAGCCAGCAGCGGCTGCCATACCGCCATGGCGATACTGCCTTTAAGCGAGCAGGGACACGCGCTGGCAGACAGAGCGCAGCGTCGACTGGCGCGCGACTGGCGCTGGCTGCAGCCTTTTCTTCACGGCATCGAGCTGGATTTCCCAAATGCAGAAACCGCGGAACTGGACGAAGAAGACTGGCGCGAACTGGCGGGTTTTGTCTGGGCGCAGCGTCCGTTTGAAGCCGCTATCGGCGCGTTGGGCAGGCTGCTCAATAACGCTTTACAGCCGCTGCCGTTAGTAGAGGGCATATTAAAAGAAGGGCTGGCTCAGGCAGAGCTGGTCAGCCTGTCGGGGCTGTCGGGGCGTAAGGCACTGTTGCACGGCTGGCGGCAGGAAGCGGAACGGGCGCTGATCCTGCTGGATAATCAGCGGGCGGAGGCATGGCGGCTCAGGGTATCGGTAGCCGAGGTGCCCTGAGCAAAGTAAAACAGGGGCCGTCGCCCCTGTTGGTTACTTCTTCTCAGGCCAGTCGTCGTCATCGTCCCATTTATCGTTGAAGTCACGATGCGGCGGTAAATCCGGTTTGTTATCCATATATTTTTTATGGTCGATGCGCTTCAGATCTTTGTACACATTCATCAGAATGCCTACCATCAGCACGATACCTATCAACCACCAGTACTCTTTCAGCCATTCCATATTTGATCCTTACGCTAACAATTGTTCCATAATGCGCTGATACATCCGACTCAGCAGCTGGAGATCGGCGGCCTTAACGCACTCATTTATTTTGTGAATGGTGGCGTTGACCGGCCCTAACTCCACGACCTGCGCGCCCATACGGGCAATAAAGCGACCATCGGACGTGCCGCCAGTCGTCAGCAGCTGCGGCTCGATTTCATTATAGTGCTCAACGGCGTTTACCACCGCCTCGACCAGCTTGCCGGTGGAGGTTAAAAAAGGCTGGCCGGAAACGACCCAGTCGAGCGTATAACGCAGCTGATGGCGTTCCAGCAGTTCTTTGACGCGCTGCTTAATCATCGCGTCGGTCAGCTCGGTGCTGAAGCGAAAATTAAACTGCACGGAAAACTCGCCCGGAATGACGTTATTGCTGCCGGTCCCGGCCTGAACGTTAGCAATCTGCATGCTGGTTGGCGGGAAAAATTCGTTGCCCCGATCCCATTCCGTCGTCGCCAGCTCGTTCAGCGCAGGCAGCGCGCGATGGACTGGATTATCGGCAAGATGCGGATAGGCAACGTGGCCCTGTACGCCGTGAACGGTCAGGTTAGCGGTCATAGAACCGCGACGGCCGTTTTTCACCACGTCGCCCACGATTTCCGTGCTGGAAGGTTCGCCGACCAGGCAATAATCAAGGCGTTCATTGCGTGCCATCAGCGTCTCGACAACTTTAACCGTGCCGTTAACGGCGCTGGCTTCTTCATCCGACGTAATCAGGAAGGCCAGTCGGCCCTTGTGGCGCGGGTGGGCGGCGACAAAACGCTCGGCGGCGACAACCATGGCGGCCAGCGAGCCTTTCATATCTGCCGCGCCGCGCCCGAACAGCATGCCGTCGCGAATAGTAGGTTCGAACGGCGGGTTGATCCAGCGGTTGGCATCACCGGCGGGCACCACGTCGGTATGGCCAGCAAAGGCCAGCGTTTCGCCTTCACCACGCCAGGCCCAGAAGTTCTGCGTGTCGCCAATATTCATTAATTCAACGGTAAAGCCCAGCGCCTTAAGGCGCTCGATCATCAGAGCCTGACAACCGGCATCATCCGGACTGAGGGAAGGGCGACGAATAAGCTGCTGCGTCAGCTCAATGACCGGACAATACATAATCAGGACTTCTCCATGATAAAAGATGAGTAAGTGGTTTCATTAAAACCCAGCAGCATAGAGCCGTCTGCCCGGCAGAGCAATGGTCGTTTAATGATGGCCGGCTGTTGCAGCATCAGCTGCTGTGCGGCTGCGGCATTGTTTACGGCACTGCGCGTCGCTTCATCCAGTTTGCGCCAGGTCGTTCCGCGCGTGTTCAGCAAGGCTTCCCATCCGAGCGTGTCGCTGAAGCGCTGAAGTAAATCCGCATCCAGTCCGTCGACGCGATAGTCGTGAAACTGGTAAGCCACGCCGTTTGCTTCTAAATACTTTCGGGCCTTTTTTATGGTGTCGCAGTTTTTAATGCCGTAGATCGTCAGCATGGCGGGTTCCCTTCTATTT
>DOOK01000204.1:0-2839 GCA_003512805.1 Erwinia sp.
AACAGCAATACTGCCGCTCAGGCCACCGTGCAAACCGGCAGCGTGGCGCAAACCGCGCCGCCATCCACATCGGCACAGGTTCAGGTTTATGACACCAGCAGCCAGCCAATCGATCAGGTTCTGGCCCAGGCGCAGAAAGATGGCGCCACGCTGGTGGTCGGTCCGCTGCTGAAAAGCAACGTCGAACGTTTAGCCACTTTACCCACCTCGCTGAATATCCTGGCGCTTAACGAGCCGGAATCGGTGCAGAACCATCCGAATCTTTGTTACTTTGCGCTTTCTCCTGAAGACGAAGCGCGTGACGCCGCGCATCATATGTGGGATCAGGGCAAGCGTTCCCCGCTGCTGCTGGTACCACGTAGCTCGTTGGGCGATCGCGTCAGCAAAGCGTTTGCTAAAGAATGGCAGCAGCTGGGTGGGGCGACCGTGCTACAGCAGCAGTTCGGTTCGCAGGGTGAACTGAAGCAGGGTATCAACAGCGGTGCGGGCCTGCGTCTGACCGGTACGCCGATTGTTAGCCAGCAGCAGCCCCAGGGCGTCACTATTGCGGGCCTGACCATTCCGGCACCGCAGGCGAATACGCCAGCGGCAGGCGATGGCAACGTGGACTCGCTCTATATTGTGGCCACTCAGGATGAGATGGCGCTCATCAAACCGATGATCTCCATGCGCGTCAGCAGCCGTAATATGGCACAAATCTATGCCAGCTCCCGCAGCTATCAGGCTGGCAGCGGCCCGGACTACCGTCTGGAGATGGAAGGCGTACAGTTCAGCGATATCCCGCTGCTGTCGGGCGGCAACCCCGCCCTGATGCAGCAGGCGGCCAAAAGCTTTAACAACGACTACTCTCAGGTGCGTCTCTATGCCATGGGCGTGGACGCCTGGACCCTGGCCAATCACTTCAATGAAGTGCGCCAGTTGCCGGGCTTCCGGCTGCAGGGTGAAACCGGTAGCCTGAGTGCTACCCAGGACTGCGTCATCAACAGGAAGTTGATATGGAGCCAGTATCGCCAGGGGCAAATCGTTCCGGCAGCCTGAGCCGCCAGCAAACGGGGGCGGGCTATGAGCTACAGGCCCGCCGCCTGCTGGAAGCTGCAGGCTTAATTTTTATCGCGGCTAACGTCCGCTTTCGCGTCGGAGAACTCGACCTGATTATGCGCGAAGGCGAGACGTGGGTTTTTGTAGAGGTGCGCTATCGCCGTAACGATCGGTTCGGCGGTGCCGCTGCCAGCGTAACCCGCAGCAAGCAGCAAAAGCTGCTGAAGGCCGCAGCCTTATGGCTGAACGGACGCCAGAGCAGCCTTGAGAGCGTCTGCTGCCGCTTTGATGTGGTAGCGATAACCGGCGCGCAGACGGACTGGTTGCCCGATGCTTTTTCGGCGGAGTCATTTCGCCAACCACTTGCCAGGTGAAAAACGTGCTGGAAAGAATAAAAGTTTGTTTTACAGAGAGTATTCAGACACAGATAGCGGCAGCGGAAGCGCTGCCAGATGCTATTTCGCGCGCGGCGATGACGATTGTACAGTCGCTGCTGAACGGCAATAAAGTGCTGAGCTGTGGCAACGGCACCTCCAGCGCCAACGCCCAGCACTTTGCGGCCAGTATGATTAACCGCTATGAAACCGAGCGCCCCAGCCTGCCTGCAGTGGCGCTGAGCGCAGATAACGTACTGTTAACGGCCATCGGTAACGATCGCCTGCACGACGAAATTTACGCCAAGCAGGTCCGCGCGCTGGGCCATGCTGGCGACATTCTGCTGGCCATCTCAACGCGCGGCAACAGCCGTGATATTGTGAAGGCTGTTGAAGCAGCGGTGACGCGTGATATGACTATTGTCGCGCTGACCGGCTATGACGGCGGTGAACTCGCCGGTTTACTGGGTCCACAGGATGTGGAAATTCGTATTCCCTCGCACCGGAGCGCGAGGATTCAGGAAATGCATATGTTAACCGTGAATTGCCTGTGCGATTTGATCGATAACACCTTGTTTCCCCACCAGGATGTTTAAGGAGCTATGATGAAGCTGATGTCCGCAACCGCCATCGTACTGACCGCACTGATGCTACAGGGCTGCGTCGCCGCCGTGGTTGGCAGCGCGGCAGTCGCCACTAAAACGGCCACCGACCCGCGTACCGTGGGCACTCAGGTTGATGACGGTACGCTGGAGCTGCGCGTTAGCAATGCGCTGGCGAAAGACGACCAGATCAAAAAAGAAACCCACATTGTAGCGACGGCCTACCAGGGTAAAGTGCTGCTGACCGGTCAGGCGCCGAGCGCCGATGTTGCCACGCGTGCTAAACAAATCGCCGTGGGCGTGGATGGCGCAACTGAGGTTTATAACGAAATCCGTACCGCGGCGAAAGCCAGCTTCGGCACGGCTTCTTCCGATACCTGGATTACCACGAAAGTGCGTTCTAACCTGCTTTCCAGCGATCAGGTCAAATCTTCTAACGTGAAGGTAACAACCGAAAACGGAGAGGTGTTCCTGTTAGGTCTGGTGACCGCCGAAGAAGCCAAAGCGGCGGCCGATATCGCCAGCCGGGTCAGCGGCGTGAAGCACGTCACTACCGCGTTTACGCTTTTGCAGTAAGCAGCAAAAGCCCGGCCAGCGCCGGGCTTTCTTTTCCCTTACCTTCCCCGCTTGCTACAGCCGACTCAGACAATCCATCGCCACCGCCTTAAAGCTGACGAAATCCCTGCTGTCGCGCAACCGCGTCATCGCCCGCTCGCTATAGCCGACTCAGACAATCCATCGCCACCGCCTTGAAGCTGACGAAATCCCTGCTGTCGCGCAACCGCGTCATCGCCCGCTCGCTATAGCCGACTCAGACAATCCATC
>DOOK01000204.1:2916-8891 GCA_003512805.1 Erwinia sp.
CTCGTAAATCGCCATCGCCTCTTCATAATCGCTTTTGCTGATAGCCAGCAGGAAGATCACCGAGGCCGTTTCATCTCCCCATGCAATCCCCTGAGGCGCCAGCACGGTATAGACCACGCTTTTTTTCGCCAGCAGCCCCAGCGAATGCGGTAGTGCGATGCCTTCACCCAGCATGGTACTGACAATAGCTTCGCGCTCCACCACCGAATCGTAAAACGTCTGGTCGACCGCACCCTCTTTTTCCAGCCGATCGCACAGCATTCGGAACAGCTCTGCCTGGGTGACGGGACGATCGACAATCAAAAAATGGCTGGCGTTAAAAAACTTTTCCAGCATATAAGGCCGGGTACGATCCACCAGCACCAGCTTACCGATCTGCTCCAGCTGATACGCTGTTGGAAAAGGCGACATCACCACCACCGGCTTCTGCTTCTCGCCAAGGCGCGTGGTAGAGATAACAAAATCTTCTTCAATATTCTGCTGCTGCTCATACTCACGCTGCGAAATAATCCTGCTGACTACAATCTGTGGGTATTTTCGCATCAGCATCGCTTGGATCATGCGCACGGTGGAATTGCCGCTATCGCACACCAGAAGCACCTGCGGATGGCGGCGGTAGCCCACATCATAGTGCCGTTCCAGGCCGACGCCGATATGCAGCACCAGAAACCCCACCTCGTTTTCGCTGATGGTATAAGGGGTATATTTTACCCAGCTGGATACGGCGGCCAGCGTCACGTCCCATGCCATCGGATAATGCTGTTTGATATTCGCCAGCAGCGGATTAGGAAGCGCTATCTGGTAACGCAAGCGAGTGATCATCGTTTTAATATGCGTCAGTAAATCCGCACGCAGCTGCCCGTCGCTCTGCAGGCTAAAGTTGTAGTGGGTATTGATATAGCTAAGGATGTAATTAACCAGCGATTCACCATCGTCC
This sequence comes from Erwinia sp., assembly GCA_003512805.1. Taxonomy (GTDB): domain Bacteria; phylum Pseudomonadota; class Gammaproteobacteria; order Enterobacterales; family Enterobacteriaceae; genus Erwinia. Next base: position 3,854 of record DOOK01000204.1, read on the forward strand.
GGGCTGATGGCCTCTGGCGCGATCGCCTCAACGCGCCGCGCCGCAATGTTAACGCGCAGGTAGGCTTCTTCTGCAGCTGAGATCGCTTTTCCTGTTAACGGTCGCAGCAGCGCAACCAGCTGGTGCGCCGCGCCTCGCACATCGGCGTCAACGTCGTCTGCGGAAAAGTCGGAAAGCGGGTAGCCTTCACTGATGCGCCTTACGGATACGGCACAATAAAGGCGTAGATAAAACTCGCCCTCGTCGGTCATTCTGACCGCAAAACGCCCCAGGCACTGGCTCAACAGCGGCCGTAGCGTCGCTAAAATGCCGCAGTTGAGCACTTCCAGGTGCAGCAGCGGATCCTCGGCGTCTTCCTGGGCGATCTGATAGAGCAGATCGGTCAGACAGGTGCGTACAGCCATTTCGCTGCCGAAGAGCTTCATGCCGTAGCGCGGCCGGGTTTCAATCACCAGCTGATAGCGCACCAGCCACTCTCTCACTTCCGCCATATCGCTTTGCAACGTGGCGCGGCTGACGAACCATTCATCGGCCAAATCTTCCAGCTTAAGGGAGTAAGCTGAGGTGAGAAATCGGGTTAGCAAGTAATGCACTCGCGCAGCCGACGTGCGTGGAATGCGTAACGACGAAGGCGACTGATAGCGCAGCTGGCTGTAGCGCTGCGCATCGTCAATTTTTAGCTGATAGCCTTCCCCGCGATTCAGCACGAAGCGTATGCCATGATCGGCCAGCATTTCATTCAGCGCGGTAATATCCGTGCGTACGGTACGTGTCGATACCGCAAAGCGGCGCGCCAGTTCGTCCTGGGGCAGCGTCTCGTTTTGCAGCGTCTCGAAAAGTCTCGCAAGGCGTTGATTAGGGAATCTCACCGGGTTTCCTGTGGTTGTCTCTGTTGCTTTCCGTGCACAAAGGCCGGGGCCGCCCGGCCTTCGTCACGTGCTTAATCCACCAGTTTTTTGGTTATGGCCAGCAGCGCGCTGACGTCGTTGGGACGAGTATTGCCTGAAGATGGATCGATAATCGAGCTGTAAATATGCGGAATAATCTTGCTGACGCCCGCCTCCAGCGCGATTTGCAGAATGGCGGCATAATTGTCAGGATCGATGCCGCCCGTCGGCTCCAGCCAGAAATCCTGTTCCGCGCAGGCTTTCGCCACCGCGCGAAATTCTTCCACGGTATTCAGCCCGCCCATCGGGAAATATTTGACCGAGCTGCCGCCCATATCTTTCAGCAGCGCAATCGCGGTCGCTATCGGGACGATACCGTCAGGCGCCTGCGAGCTGAGCGGCCCTGTGGAAATTTTCACCCAGCCGGATTTACCTGTCGGTGATATCAGGCCGTTAACCACCGTCTGGCACTGCCCCAGCAACGCGCGGCTGGCTGCTACGCCCGTAAATACCTGATTTACGTGCTGCGGCTGTACCTGCGCGGAGATGGCACTCACCATGGCTGACTGCTTCGGATCGCCCGCGCCCAGCCCGACGGAGAGCGCATTGTCAATCAGCGCCGCGTAGTCGCGCATATCGGCAACGGCGCTGGCTACGCTGTCATAATTTTTCGACAATACGCCGACCAGTACATGGCCTTCCGCTGCTTTCCAGATCTCATGGGCATTTTCTTTGGATCCTGCCAGCACGTTCAGGCAGACACGATCGCGATAAAAATTGGGTACCAGCGTCATGCTTTTTTCTCTCCTGATAATAATGCCCTGATGGAGACGTACACAGTGTGCAGCTGCTCTGGCGATACGCTGCGCACGTCGGCCTCGACAATGCCTTCATTGGCTTTATAACCCCGGAAGTAGATAGCCACTTCGCCGGTTTTTAACCTTTGTACGATGTCGCCCGTGGCCAGCCCGATTTGCGTCTCGTCGAAATGAATTTCAGCCCGAGCGATATCCCGCCCGGCTGCATCCCACACCACGCGCGCGCGGACGCCGTCCAGTGCATTCAGGTTGTCGATAAACGGCGTCATTTTTTCTACCATCTGCGCACCGGTTATTTTCGGCTGGTGCAGATAGTTTTCGATCGCCTGTGTCAGACCAAGGATGCCCTCTTTACCCACCTTCATTGCCCGGCCGATGCCCTGTGATTGGCACTTAACCCACTCGACGTATTTTTTACGCCCCAGCACCAGCCCGCTGGTAGGGCCTTCAATAGCCTTCGCGCCGCTGTAGATCACCAGATCCGCGCCGCCCTGGTAGTAGCGCTGCAAATCCTCTTCGGCCGCCGCATCAACAATCAGCGGCAGATGGTGCTGCCGTGCCACAGTGGCCGCCTGTTCGACGCTGAGGTGGCTTTTCTGCACGCAGTGATGTGATTTGATATAGAGAATGGCCGCCGTCTGCGGCGTCACGGCGGCGGAAAGCTGTGCGCCGGAACATTCGTTGGCATAACCGGCCTCCACCAGGCGCCCGCCGCCCAATGCGACCATCGTCCCGACAGGGGCACCGTAATTGACGTTATGCCCCTTAGGCACCACGATATCGTGAGGCACAATCAACGGCGCGGCGTGGAGATTTTCCAGTAGCCAACCGTCATCTTTGACGATAACCGCCGCCACGCATTGCGCGATGCCTGCTGACGCGCAGGAAACCACGGTCGCGTCTTCACAGTCGAGCAGGCCGGCGATATAAGCTCCGGTTTTATCAACCAAATCTTGCATTTCAAAATAGTGGTTAAGCCCCTCATTTACCGTATCCACCACGCTGGCGGCGGGCGTGGAAACGCCCAGGATCGTCATCCGCCCCGAGGCGTTAATCACCTGTTTTAAGCCATATTTCTCATAAATCGAAACCATGATGCTTTTTCCCTTCTTCGGTAACAAACCAGCGGCCAGCCACGACGGCGGCCAGCGGTACCAGCTGCTTTTCCCCCGCAATCGAGTCACCGGCGGAATCGGTAAATACGCAGGGACTGTCCTGCACGGCGAATATAGTCAGATCGGCGTCATAGCCCTTCTCCAACCGCCCTTTCTGCCTCAGGCGCAGGCCATCTGCCGCGTTGACGGTCACACAGTCAATAATTTGCGGCAAGGTCATGCCTACGCTAAAGAATTTCGCCATCACGTGCGCCAGCGAATGCACCGGGCCGTTAAGGCGATTGCGGCAGTAAATATCCGAGCTGATGGTGTGCGGCAGAATGCCCTGCGCGATGGCTGCGCGGGCCACGCCGAAGCTGAAGCTGGCCGTTCCGTGCCCTACGTCCAGGCGAACACCGCGCTTTAGGGCACGCTGTACGGCAGCGCGCAGCTGTCCGGCGGGCGTCAGAATGCGGTTCGGCTTGCCGTTGTAGCAATGCGTGATGATATCGCCGCTGTCTAACAGATCGGCGATATCATCCAGATCGGGCGGATTATTACCGATATGCACCATCAGCGGCAGCTCGCCGTTTTCCTGCTGAATAACTTTGGCCCGAATAAGCGGCTGCACGCCGTTTTTGCCGACTACGCTGCTACTGATACGCGCCTTAAGACCAAGAATGAAGCCCGGAAGCCGCTGCACCGCATCACGTACGCCAACGCGATCGATTTGCGTCATGTCCGCCAGCTCGTTTTGCGTCACGATGCCGGTCCGCGCGATGTTAAGCAGCGCATACACCTGCGTGTGGGCGCTGCGGGTTAACCGATAAAACTCATCAACATCGTCCGCGCCGGTACTGCCTGCATCCACGACGGTCGTCACGCCGGTGGCAACGCCGATACAATCCGCTTCATCATGATAAATTGGCGAGTTGGGATAGCAGTGCACGTGTGAATCTATCCAACCGGCACTCAGGTAAAATCGCCCGCCCAAATCGTATTCCACTACGCCCTGGCCGCTGATTTCGCCCACCGCAGCAATTTTTCCCTGGCGAACGGCGATATCCGTCAGCCCGCCTTCCACAAGGCGCGCCTGACGCACAATCAAATCAAACATAACATCCCCTCTTTCTGCAAAAGCCGTCGCGTGCTCCCTGACCAACCGGCTAGAGCGCTATCGGAAAAAAGGCACCGAGCAGCATTGCGCCTAAAATGGCGCCGCCGGTAATCGGCTTGTTCCAGAGATAAAACAGCAGTGCGCCGATAAGTGACCCCACGCCGACAGGAATGGAGGCGGCTATAGCCGAAAGAATAATTAGCGGGCCGAGAAAACGTCCGGAAGCGTTACCGGCACCCATCATGACGTCGGCACCGTAGGTTGAATCGCTGTTATTGATGGTAAACTTGCGCGCCAGAATAATGAGATAACCGATTGCCAGTCCCAGTATCAAGCCGGTCAGCAGCGAGGCGGCAAAGTTAGAGACGGGAAAGATAATGCCGGCACCCAGCAGCAGCGCCGGCACGCCAAGACCGACCCCGGTCTGAATAGCACCGCCGATATCCAGGATCCCTACCAGCGATCCTTCAATAATACGGGCGAACAGAAAGCTCGCGCCGAAAGCCGCTACCGCACCATAAACGCCGGTTTCCATGCCCGCGCGCAGCATAGAGACGAAGGCAACCTCATTAAACGCGCCCAGCCCGTAGACGTAATACATGTGCGTCCCGGCGAACACGCCGGCGGAAAGCAGGCCGACAAAAATCGGGAAAGACCAGTCGGCATACCAGAAACCGCTTTTTGCTTCCATTTTCTTCTCCTTATTTTCCGCTGAGCGCGTTATGGAACAGCGACAGCCAGTCCGGCACGCCAAGCCGGAAGGATTCCAGCATTTTTATATCGAAGCCGCGGAAGAAGCCGCTCAGTACAAACAGCAGCACGATGGCGACCATCATCACTTTGGTCACGCGATTCCAGCCGCTTTCCTCTACGCCCTTGCCAATCAAAATGCCTAACACCAGTCCCGGTACCGCATTGCCCATAATCAGCTGCGCCAGGCCGCCAAAAATGGTGGCCCAGAAGCCCGATTTTTTACCGGCGTCGATCGCCGCCAGCCAGAAGATCACCGGCATCACGGTATTAACCAGCAGGTTAGCTGCAGGCACCAGCACCTTAACGGCGGTGATTTGGAGCGCTGCCGGCACCGCCGAAGCGGTCGAGTTGAGGAAAGCGACCACCACC
>DOOK01000204.1:8925-13587 GCA_003512805.1 Erwinia sp.
CATGCCGATCAGGCCGCAGGCTATGGCCATTTTTTTCGGATCGTGCAGCGTCTCCGCCAGGTTGCGATTTTTAATCATCAGCGCCGCTGCCCCCCAGTTAGGGAGAATGCGATGGTCGACATCCTGGGTAAACGATCCTGCCGCGACGGAAGAGGCCCAGGCGTTAAAAAAGAAGCCCAGGCCAAACGAGAAGTGAGAGGCGGGGTCGCCTTCACAGGAATTGAGTTCACCCAGTGTGCGAAAGGCCCCCATTCCCTGAGTCACCGGCGCATGAAACATACGTGCGGCGCCAGCGCCAACGCCTACACCGACCAGGCCGCCAATAATAAGAGATTTAAAAAGAATAATTAAAAACATCACACTTTCCTTTCAGGCTTGCGCCAACGTTTTTAAGTTATGTTTGCCCGGCTAGCACGTGAGGAAATTGATTTTGTCGACCTCAATAGCGCTCACGCTGACGGTAACGTCCAGTTCGATGCTGTAACTCCGTCGCTCCCTCGCCAGAAAGAAAAATAAAAAGCGTTCCGTCCTGACGCTTTCCCTTGCCTGCAGCACCCTGACCTCCTGAGGTTCAATACGCAGCAATACCTTACCGCTCGCCTTTAACAGCGTGCTCTGCACGCGGCTCAGCGCATCGGCAATTGCTTTCTCCTTGGTCTCGCCTTTGCCGCTGACCTTTACGGTGGTAGTCAATTGTTCCTTAATCGGTCAGGCACCGTGCTTCTTGTTCCAGGCCTGTACCAGACGCTCGCCCAGCTCTTCCTTATCCATAAAGCCAAAGCCGAGTACGTTCGCTCCCTCGTTGATGGCGGTCACGCCTTCGTCTACAGAGCGCATTCCATATTTCGCTTTGTAGCCGTGTTTGGTTTGCGCGGTAATAGCACCCGCGCCGCCGCTGCCACAAAAAGAGATACCGAAGGTAGCGTGCTCTGCTTTCATGACATCGCCCAGCTTCATATCCGCTGCCACACCCGGCACCACCACAGCTTTACCGCCCGCCTTCTCGACGCCTGCCGCCACCTTCTGCCCTTTCCCTAAACGATCGCCAATGACAACAATGACTTGTGACATATATTTGCTCCGGATGATGGATTTATGGTTGGTTTTCTTTCGCCACTTCAACGTGTACGGAGAGCAGCCAGGCTTCTTCTTCAGGCAGGTTGCCAAAGAGCTTGACCACTTGCCGCGCCAGCGACAGGGAAGCTGGCGAGATGTCGTCAAACAGGTCGGCCTCGACTTCCGGTAGCGTTTCACCCGTCAGCGAGCGTGAGGCCATGGCCTGCACGTGCGAAGCCAACATCTTTTGCTGAACGGCATTGGGATAAATATGGCTGGCGGCAAACAGCTCGTGGGTTTGTAACATCACTTTGTCAGCCAGTTCCTGAACCGCCTGTTGCTCGTCGATTGTTTTTAACGCTACTGCTCCATCTTTCACGCAACGCCCCTTATTTCCGTTTCTGCACGGATTTTACATTTGCCGTTCATCAGGAAAATAAATTAACGCCGCGCGCGCTCGCTGTGTAGCTCGCTTTTTTCCGTTTCAAAGTGGAAATAACAGCTTGCGATGAGATCGCTCCCACAAAAAAAGGCTCAGGCTGTATAAAACACTGCTGGAACGGGCAGAACCCTTATAAAAATCGGTGAAAAATGCCCTCAGGCTTCATGCAGAAAAAGTTGGAGTAAAAGAAGCGTCGGATAAACGGGAACAGAGAGGAAAAACTTATAGCTTAGCATCGGCCGCCAGACATCAGGCTTATAACCGTTCAGAAACAAGACGGTAAATCACTCTTAAACACCGCCGGAAAACAGGCCAGCCTTGGGATATAATGCACGCCGAGACAGAGAACGAAAAAAGCTGTTATTAGTCTTGAAATACTATTGAATTTCAAAATATTAATAATGCTATATCACAGGCTGCTTCTGTCATTCTCACTAAAATAAAGTCTGTTCAGCCAGGCCAGGCGGGGTTTATTGCTGGCGTTTGCTATGGCAAAAAATGTTATAGCGAATTTATTTAGCGCAAATTTAACAAATTATTCCGGCAGCAGCACGCATGTTGCAATAAGAATATTTGGAAAGCGTTACGTATGGGTTTATTTGTAAATAACAAGAAGGAATGCCGGGGAAATAATTTCGGGAAATTAAAAGGGGGTTTCCCCCCTTAATCTGAAAAGATAACGTTACTGCCCGGCAATTTTCATTTCCGGAATCAGGACGGAACCGCACTGAATATTACTGCGGGTTTCAATATCGCTCCCGACCGTGACCATATTAAGCCACATATCCTTCAGGTTCCCAGCGATGGTAATTTCGCTTACCGGATACTGAATTTCGCCGTTTTCGACCCAAAAGCCCGCTGCCCCGCGCGAGTAGTCGCCGGTGATGCCGCTGACGCCCTGCCCCATCAGCTCCGTCACAACCAGGCCTGTCCCCATTTTTTTCAGTAGCTGGTCAAAGCTGTCGCCCTGGCCATTGATACGCCAGTTATGGATGCCGCCTGCATGGCCCGTGCTTTTCAGGCCCAGCTTGCGCGCCGAGTAGCTGGTCAGTAGCCAGGTTTGCAAGATGCCATCCTTGATGATATCGCGCTGTTCGGTCCGCACGCCTTCGCTGTCGAACGGCGTAGAAGCCAAACCTTTTAACAGGTGTGGCTGCTCCTGAATAGTCAGCCATTCCGGCAGGATCTGTTTGCCCATTGAATCCAGCAGGAAGGTCGATTTGCGGTAGACGCTGCCCCCGCTGATGGCGCCGACCAGATGGCCAAACAGGCCAGTTGCCACTTCCGCCGCAAAAATAACCGGTGCTTTCATGGTGGCAAGTTTGCGCGGCGAGAGGCGGGAAAGCGTGCGTCGGGCACACTCTTCGCCCACCCACTCCGGTGATTGCAGATCTTCGATAGCGCGGCCGATGGTATAGGCGTAATCACGTTCCATATCACCATTAGCTTCAGCAATCACGCTGGCCGAAATCGAATGTCGACTGGAAGAGTAGCCCTGGATCATGCCGTGACTGTTGCCGAAGACTTTCATGCCGATATGGCTGTTAAAGCTGCCGCCTTCGGTATTGGTAATGCGCTTATCGGCTTTGAGCGCAGCCTGTTCCGCCCGCGCCGCCATTTCGATCGCCCTGTCAGGATCAAGCTCGGTTGGATGGAAGAGATCCAGATCCGGCGCCTCGAAAGCCAACAGATCGCGATCCGCCACGCCCGCATAAGGATCGGCAGAGGTATAACGGGCAATATCGACAGCGGCCTGCACGGTACGCGCGATCGCGTCCGGGCTGAGATCGGTGGAAGAGGCGCTGCCTTTGCGATTCTGATGATAAACGGTGATGCCTAAAGCGCCGTCGCTGTTAAATTCAACGTTTTCTACTTCGCCGTAGCGGGTGCTGACGCCGATCCCCGTGGTTCTGGTGACGGCAACTTCCGCCCCATCGGTGCTGGCTTTGGCCAGCTCGAGTGCTGTTGCGACTGCCTCTTCGAGGGTTTTACGCTGTTCTGCAACTTGGGAGAGTAATTTCATCGACCTACCATATAATTAACAGAGGGCTTTTCTGGGTATACGCCACCAGATTTCCGGACTCTTCAGGGTTTCAGGTTTACCTGAGTCTAACAGACTCAGCGAACAATTTCGCAGTAGCCTGAGTTTCCTGATAGCATTAGCCTCTTTTTTAGGGAGCCTCCCATGACCAAACAGCCTGACGACTGGCTCGATGATGTACCAGATAACGAAGAAGAAGATGATGAAATTATCTGGGTCAGTAAAAGTGAAATTAAACGTGACGCCGAAGAGCTGAAGCGCCTGGGCGCCGAGCTGGTAGAACTGAGCAACAATTCGCTGGATAAAATCCCGCTGGATGAAGATTTGCGCGCCGCGATTGCCCTGGCGCAGAAAATTAAGAAAGAGGGCCGCCGCCGCCAGCTACAGCTGATCGGTAAAATGCTGCGCTCGCGCGATGAGGATCCGATCCGTCAGGCGCTGGACAAGCTGAAGAACCGCCATAACCAGCAGGTTGCGCTGTTCCATAAGCTGGAGATGCTGCGCGATCGTCTGGTTGCAGAAGGCGATGACGCAATGGCGGATGTTTTACAGCTTTATCCGAATGCGGATCGCCAGCAGCTGCGCTCGATGATCCGTAACGCCCAAAAAGAAAAAGCGGCCAATAAGCCGCCAAAAGCCTCCCGCCAGATCTTCCAGTATCTGCGCGAACTGGCCGAAGCTTCCTGATAACGCTGCGGGTATACTTACCCGCAGCGTCGACAGGCTGACCCGTTAGGCCAGCCTGTCCAGCAGTTTCTGATGAATACCGCCAAAACCGCCGTTGCTCATCACCAAAATGTAATCGCCCGGCTGGGCCGTTTTGGCGATCATCTCGACCAGAGTATCCACATCCGCACTCCAGTGAGCAGGCTGGACGCACGCCTCCGCCACTTCGGCTACCTGCCACGGAATATGGTGTGGCTGCAGCAAAAATACCTCGTCGGCACGCCCCAGCGCAGGCGCTAAATCATCTTTGCTGACGCCCATTTTCATGGTGTTGGAACGTGGCTCAAGCACGGCCAAAATACGCGCTCTGCCGCCTACCTTGCTGCGCAGCGCGGTCATGGTAGCCAGAATGGCGGTCGGATGGTGAGCGAAATCGTCGTAAACCTTGATGCCATTA
>DOOK01000203.1 GCA_003512805.1 Erwinia sp.
CGGCGCGCTGATTTCCGTCAATCAGCACCTCCCACGCTTCCGGCGTAGCGGTCTCTTCCGGCTGACGGGTATAGACAGCGTATTCATTGCCCTCGTCGTAGCGTCGCTGGTAGCGATAGCCATTTTTAACATAGGGAACGGAGCTGTCGCGCTGCGGTACGCGATCGACCATCTCTTTCAGAAGCTTATTCTGTAGCGCCTGCTGCGTATGCATCACGGCCTGTCCGTAATCGTTTTCCGCATGCAGGTAGTCCAGCACTGCCGGATCTTCACGTTTGTCATCACGCAGCCAGTAATAGTTGTCGATGCGCGTTTCGCCGTGCGCCTTCATCTCATAAGGTATTTTTTTAGCGACCGGTGGTTTTATCATTTGCTGCCCCGCTGAATCAGTTATACAGAGTAAGGGTGGCAGCTTGCAGAGTGATTGCCAAGCGCAGCGCGTTGAAATGATTTGATAAACAACGTTAAAAAAGTTTGCCGGGCCGGGAAACGCGCCCGGGCATCCTCAGGCGACCGCTTTTTGCTTCTCTTGCTGAATATCCTTCGCCATGCTGTCGCGAACGTCCTGCGGAATGTTTAACTCGTCGCCCAGCGCCTGCAGGTAGCTGCGCTCCATAAAATGATCGACATCGATAACCAGGTTGCTGAGGAAATAAAGCTCCAGCGCTTCCTCTTCGTTTTTTATGTCCTGCGCCAGCATGGCAGGATCCAGCGGCATATCTATTGCGCGCTGCACCAGCTGTTCACCATCCGCGCCAAGGCCTGCCTGGTGAATATGTTCGTCAATAGCCTTACGTTCCTCTTTATCAATATGTCCGTCGCTTTTAGCCGCGAACACCAACGCCTGCACCAGCCGCTCGGCTCGCCGCTCCACCGGCGTGGCTTGCTGGCCAAACCGGGCCTCTCCCTGATGCGTTTCAACGACGCGCTGCCTGTACTTATTCCAGAGAAGCGCGCCTGCCGCCGCGCTGCCACCAATAATCAGCGCGTTTTTGCCGTATTTACTTAGCAGAGTACGTGACGATTTATGGGTGATAAGCCATCCGGCCAGGCCGCCCAAAGCGCCCGGTGCCAGCATTTTACTTAAGCCTTCGCTGCCGCCCTTACCTTTCCCCACGAGGGTTTGAATGTGTTGCAGCCAGTCAGTCATGTGCTCTCCTTCCTGTAAAAAAACCAGCATAGGGCGGCTGGCGTCAGGAAGCGTCAATTCAGGCAAAGCCTGGAAAAGCTTTCGCGTCCTGATAAAAATGGCGAGTTTGCGCCGATCGCTATACTTGTCAGCAGGCGGGAGTCAAAAGGTCGGACCGTTTACCGACTCTCTGGCCATTTTTTGCTATGAGGCTTTAAGGGGAACAGGATGCGTTTTCAACACAACCCACTATTTATCAACACGATTTTATTGTCCGGCACGACGGAAGAAAAACTTCGTGCCGCCGCTCAGGCAGGCTTCAGCCAGGTGGAACTGTGGCGGCAGGACGTGGATTCTGCTGAAGACAAGGCCCGGTCGGTAGTCAGCGTGCTTAAGGAGCAGCAGCTCAGCCTGACGGATTATCAGGTATTACTGGATTTTGACGGTGCGCCGGACGAGCAACGCGAGGAAAAACGTCGCGATGCGTTGAAAATGATGGATACCGCAGTGGTGTTGGGTGCCACCACGCTGCTGGTGCCAGCCTCTACGCAAAAAGAATGTATCGCCGGGCGAGAAGAAGAAGACCTTCGCTGGCTGGTGCAGGAAGCGGGAAATCGTGGGCTACGGGTGGCTTTTGAGGCCATGGCCTGGAGCACCCATATCAATACGCTTGCCGCCGCCTGGCAGCTGGTAAAGCGTATTGACGAGCCAAACCTGGGACTGGTCGTGGATGCCTTTCATATTTTTGTTCGTAACCGAACCATAGCTGACTTAAACGGCATCCCGATGGAGAAAATCTTCCTGGTGCAGCTGTCTGATTTAGCGGCTTTGCCTTCCGGCAGCGAACTGGTAGAAACGGCCAGGCACCACCGACTCCTGCCAGGCCAGGGCCACTTCCCACTCTACACGTTGCTGGATTATCTGGAAGCAGAAGGCTACAGCGGCCCGGTAGGGCTGGAGGTCTTTAATGATGAGATTAAACAGCGGTCGCCGTCAGACGCGGCAAGAGAAGCCATGCATGCGCTGAAACGCTGCTGTGCTCAGACTACTCTTGCCTGACCGCGAGCCTGGCGCCATTAAAAAAGCCTGTCTGAGGACAGGCTTTACGGTTGCAGGGTAGCGCCCCTGCGTGAGACATATGTGCCTGTAAAAGGGTCTAAAACCAACATCGCAGCACAGCACAGCACAGCACAGCACAGCACAGCACAGCACAGCATGAGCCTGGGGCTTAGTCGATCGCTGCGCAATATGCGATTAAGGGCTTAAAGCCGCTGTAAATATCCTCATACAGCATGTGCTCAGAACTTAAAACCGCTGTCGATATTCCTGCACAGCATGTGCTCAGGACTTAAAGTCGCTGTCGATATTCCCGCAC
>DOOK01000273.1:0-1780 GCA_003512805.1 Erwinia sp.
CTGGGGACGCGCCAGTATACCCGTTTGGCGGCCTCTCGTCCTCCTTCAATCACGCGGAATCAACAGGAGTGACCATGCCAAAACGCATACAAATCAGCCAGCACGGTGGTCCGGAAGTGATGCAGATTATCGATGCCGCCGTGCCGGAACCGGCCGCTGATGAGGTCGTAGTTGAGAACAAAGCGATAGGCATTAACTACATCGATACCTATGTCCGCAGCGGGCTTTATCCCGCTTCGCTGCCTTCGGGTCTGGGAACGGAAGCCGCTGGCATAGTCACGAGCGTGGGTAAAGGCGTGACCACGGTTAACGTGGGCGATCGCGTAGTCTATGCGCAGTCAACGCTCGGCGCCTACAGCAACTATCATGCGGTCCAGGCTGACAAACTGGCGCTACTGCCGGACACGATCTCTTTTGAGCAGGCGGCCGCCTCGTTTTTGAAGGGGTTAACCGTACATTATTTGCTGCGTCAGACTTACGTTGTGCAGCCGGATGAAACGTTTCTTTTCCAGGCAGCGGCGGGCGGCGTGGGGCTGATTGCCTGTCAGTGGGCAAAAGCGTTGGGCGCACACCTGATCGGCACCGTAGGCTCGGCCGAAAAAGCGGCGAGAGCAAAAGAAGCGGGTGCCTGGGAAACCATTAACTATCGCGAAGAAAATGTGGCGGAGCGCGTAATGGAACTGACTCACGGCAAGAAAGTGCGCGTGGTGTATGACTCGGTAGGCAAAGATACCTGGGAAGCGTCGCTGGATTGCTTACAGCGCCGCGGCCTGATGGTCAGCTTCGGCAATGCTTCCGGTCCGGTTACCGGCGTGAATTTATCCACGCTGACTCAAAAAGGCTCGCTGTACGTGACTCGCCCTTCCCTGCATGGCTATATCACTAATGCAGACGCGCTGACCCAGGCCAGCAACGAGCTGTTTTCGCTGATTGCCAGCGGGGCGATTAAGGTAGACGTGCCGCCGCAACAAAAGTTTGCCTTAGCGGACGTGCAGCAGGCACACAGAACGCTACAAAGCCGGGCGACCCAGGGATCCTGTTTGCTGATCCCCTAACGGGGAAAACGCCGGTTATCCTGTACTGTCGCTCAAAAATGCACAGCGCATGGCTTGCAGATTACCACCGTGTAGAAATAAGTAGGGCTTCCCGTAGGAAGCCCTTTTTTCTTTTTTATAGTTCGCGCTGTTTGTAGGGTCAGCGGCGATGAATTTGGCAATTCAGTGAAATCATCCTGACAGAATTCATAAGCAAAAAATATGTTTAATTGCAAAATAGTCTGTGCGATCTGCCACGGTGTGATCGACTCCGCATAACCTTTTGCAAATCTGTCGTTGATCCGCTGATGTTAGCGGGACATCCAGCGGGCTGTTTTTGACGACGGCTTACGGTATGCGCGATAAATCCATACTGCAGCGACCGCCAGCGCCAGCCACGGCAGCATTTTAATGACTACCATCAGCAGACCGGCAAACATCATCACCACGCTGGCAACAAACAGTGCCAGAATAATCCCCAGCACTGAAACGCCGGTCAATAACAGCATCACAAAGAAGCCAAGGACAAAAAAGATTTCCATCAGCGTACCTCCTTAAAGATCTGAGAGATCGATTCACTCTCTGAGCGATCCTTTACAAGATACGTGCCAGAAATGAAAACAAGTTAAACGCTTGAGTTTCCTGCTAAAACAGAAAGGAGCGTGAGAGATAACCTGATTAATTTCCCCATTATATGGCGTGATATTAACCAGGTAACCTGAACCGCCGCGCTGCGCGGATGATAG
>DOOK01000273.1:1881-2844 GCA_003512805.1 Erwinia sp.
CCGCGCTGCGCGGATGATAGCCATGGTGTTTTATCCGATAAAGCATTGTTAATAAATGCATTCATCCGGCAGGCATGCCCCTTGACTGAGGACAACTCGCACCTTGCAAACAGCCTATACTGCCGCAGGCACCTTATCAGCCACCAGCGCCAGCGCGGCTTCTACCGTCTCTACATTGGCCCCCGCCTTATGGGCGTTTTCGCTCAGATAACGACGCCACTGGCGCGCGCCTGGGATACCCTGGAACAGCCCCAGCATATGGCGGGTGATGTGGCCAAGATACGTTCCCTGCGCCAGTTCGCGCTCGATATAAGGATACATTGAGCGCACTACCGTTACCGGATCGACCGCAGGGCGATCGCAGCCAAACAGCTCGCGATCAACTTCTGCCAGCATGCCCGGATTTTGATAGGCCTCGCGGCCCACCATCACACCATCTACATGCTGCAAATGGGTTTTAGCTTCCGCCAGCGATTTGATGCCGCCATTAATTGACAGCGTCAGCTGCGGAAAATCCCGCTTCAACTGATAAACGCGCTCATAGTCCAGCGGCGGGATCTCACGGTTTTCTTTTGGACTAAGTCCGGAAAGCCAGGCTTTGCGCGCATGGATAATAAACATGTCGCAGCCACCTTGCTCCGATACCTGACGAATAAAATCGCAAAGAAATTCGTAGCTATCCAGTTCATCAATGCCGATACGGGTTTTTACCGTCACCGGAATTGACACGCGGTCGCGCATTGCCTTTACCGCATCCGCCACCAGAGCCGCTTCTCCCATCAGACAGGCGCCAAAGCGTCCGTTCTGCACGCGATCGGAAGGGCAACCCACGTTCAGATTGATCTCGTTATAGCCACGAGCCTGCGCCAGTTCGGCGCATTGTGCCAGCGCCAGCGGATCGCTGCCGCCGAGCTGCAAGGCGACCGGGTGTTGTTGTTGGTTCAAGGCAGGATAGTGGCCTTT
>DOOK01000274.1 GCA_003512805.1 Erwinia sp.
CTTTTTCCGTATGCGTCATTTCCTGGGTAAATATAAGCATGCCTATACTCCCTTTACTCTCCTCAGCAAAAGGCCTGACTCGCCTTACTACCCATACTGCGAAAGGATCACCAGGGGGCGTCCGCTATGGCCAGACTAAAAGTATTTATTCATTCTCATCGCTGGCTCAGCCTGCTGATAGGCTGTCTGATTTTACTTACCGTGACGCTAATCGCCTGCCGTCTGTTTAGCGGCATGGCTGCTGAAAAAGTTTTTCCCGACCTGGCGCAGCCGGAAGAGACGGAAGCCCCTTCTACCTTTACCACCTATCGCGCTTCGTTAGCCACGGAAGCGATTATGGGCGGTCAGGGCACGGGGCTGAATTGCTCCATCCCAAAGCTAATGGAGAAAATAGCCTTCAGGCCTGCTGAAGACGGATCGGCTATTTCGCTCCGTTTTCGTCAGGCCTGCGTGATGCACGACCTCTGTTATCGGCACGGTTATGCGACATACGGCTATACCCAGGCAGACTGCGACAGCCAGCTACAGCAATCCGCCTACCGTTTATGCCGCCAGATCAATCGTCAGGGAAATTCTCAGGATCCGCTGTCGGCGTATGCAGCCTGTGAACACGAAGCGAAGGAGGTGCTGCTGGGGGTAACGCTGGGGGGAGCAGGCTCGTTTCACAGCAGAAGAAGCTCGACCTGGTTTGAATACGATCCGCAGCCTGCAAGGGCTGACAACTATACGGTCGGGCGCGCCGTCCCTCAGGGAACCCTCAGCGATCCGGGCCAGGATTTTGGCGTACGCACTTTTTATTTTCGACGTAATACCGTAAAAATGCGCGTGCTGGCAACGCAGCCAGAAAGTAATAAGGTCAGGGCGCTGCCTTTTCCGGACAGGCTGGTGGCCACGCCGCCCATATTAACGGACAACTTCTCCGGGAAAAGCGGTGCGTTACCGCCGCTGGTTTCCCTGGCCCGTAACTCCTATAGCGACACCAGTGTTCACCTAATCCCCTTTGCTATTGTTCACCAGCAAACGCCGGAGAAGGCGAGTTATCTTCTGAGCTTTCCCGAGTGCGCTCAGGACACCTGCTCGCTGGATGCGGACGCCTCCGTCAATAAATTCGCCGTTATCGATAATCAGCCAGTGCTGGTTTCCCTGACCCATCGCGGCGTGCTCAGCAGCCATAAAACCACGGTGAAAATTGAACAAAACGCGTTTACATCAGGCGAGGGTAAACAGCCCATGACCGATTATGCGTTGAACGGCCCGTCAACCTCTGTTCATAATCAGTATCGCTTTCTGTCTCACGACATGGTGTTTGAAAGGGACGGGGAGGGCCATATCACCCATGCGTTGGCTTTTGCTCGTGGCGTCGGGGTTTCAGCGGACGGTAAACAGTTTATTCGCGATGACAGCGGGAAAAATTACGCAACTCGCGTGGCGGTTGCACGGCAACGGCTGGGCAATAACCACACGGGCGATCTTCAACGCTTTTTTTTAAATGCCGCGGAGACGGATGAGCCATTGTCGCCGGTTCGACTGGGCAGGACACAGGGCACGGCACTGCTGGCGCTCGCCTGGTCGGCAGCCGATCTGCGGCGGGTGGAGAATGGCGAGCCGGCCACCCATCCGCCGCTGGTTAAGCTCTGGCGGCTACCGCCAGACGGTGCGACGCCGGATCCTGTGCCGCAAACGCTGAGCGTGCCCGTTCCCGTCCCTAACGGCTATATCAGCCTGCCGCCGATTATTGCTCGTCTGACCACGCAGGATGCACCTTTGATGATCCTGACTCGTGTCGCGCCGGATCGCTGGCAAAGTCAGAATACCCAGCCGACAACCGTGATAACCGATACGCTGGCGATCGATTTCATTATCACTTCACTGATTACCGCCGCTGACGGAAAAAGTCATTTTGCCCACAGCTACCAGCTGCGCTGTGAAATTGGCCTGGATAAGCAGCTTCAGTCTCCTGAAGCCAGTTCGCTAAGACAGCGCGCGTATCGCATCCGCTACGGCCGCTATAATCCCACGCTGGAGGCGCAAAACCCCGCCTGGCAATTCAACGTGGTCAAGTCAGAGCTGGCAAGCCGCTGGCGCATGAGCCAGCCAATCGTTTCAGAGCGTCAGCTTGATAGCGGGCCGGTGATGGCACTCACGATGGTTTTTAACGGCTTCCCGGCCATGTCTTTTCAGGCGTTATTAAACACGGAAAACGGCCAGCTGCGCTATTTCCCGGCAGATACGCTGCCACGCTTTGTGAATGGCTGCTCGTTAAAGGCACTGTCGCCGGAAAACGGGCAATAAAAAAGGCCAGCGCATGCTGGCCTTTTTTTACACCCTGCAACCTTAGCGCATGGTAACAAACTCTTCCGCACCGGTCGGATGGATAGCCACCGTATTGTCGAAGTCTTTTTTGGTCGCGCCCATTTTCAGCGCCACCGCAAAGCCCTGCAGCATTTCATCCATGCCGTAGCCGATACCGTGGATGCCGACAATCTTCTCATCTTTGCCCACGCAAACCAGCTTCATGCGGCATGGCTGGCGATGCTGCGTCACGGCGGTATACATAGCGGTAAAGGCGGATTTATACACCTTCACTTCGTCATCGCCATACTGCTCGCGCGCCTGTGGCTCGCTCAGGCCTACGGTGCCGATAGGAGGATGGCTGAAGACCACGGTCGGCACGTTGCTGTAATCCAGATGCTCATCCGGCTTGTTGTTAAACAGACGTTCAGAAAGGCGACGGCCAGCGGCCACGGCTACCGGCGTCAGCTCTACGGCACCGGTGTTGTCGCCAACGGCATAAATACCCTGCACGTTAGTGTTCTGGTACTTATCAACGTTGATATAGCCTTTCTCGTTCAGGGCCACGCCGGTCACGTTCAGGTTCAGGCTGTCGGTAGCCGGTTCACGGCCAATGGCCCACACCAGGCAGTCTACGGTCTGCTCCTGACCATTTTCCAGCTGCAGGGTCAGGCTGCCGTCGGCATTTTTAACGATCGCTTTCGGAATGGATTCGGTATGCAGCGTCGGACCTTCCGCGTTCATGACTTCTACCAGCGTGTCTACGATCAGCGGATCGAAGCTGCGCAGCGGCGCGTGTTTACGCACGAACAGGTGAGTTTCAGACCCCAGCGCGTTTAACACGCCTGCGATCTCAACGGCAATATAGCCAGCCCCGACCACGGCGGTGCGTTTTGGCAGCGCGTCCAGGTCAAAGAAGCCGTCAGAATCGATACCGTACTCTGCACCCGGAATGGACGGATGGCTTGGACGGCCGCCGGTCGCAATCAGAATATGATCCGCCGTGATCTTCTCGCCGTTTACTTCCACCGTATGGGCATCAACAAAACGCGCGAACCCCTTGATAACGTCTACGTTATTTTTGCCCAGCACGTTATCGTATGAGGTGTGAATACGATCAATATAGGCACTACGGTTTTTAACCAGCGTCGCCCAGTCAAAGCTGTTGACGGTGGTATTAAAGCCGTAATCAGGGCCATACTGATGAATAGCTTCGGCGATCTGCGCCGCATGCCACATCACCTTTTTCGGCACGCAGCCGACGTTTACGCAGGTCCCGCCGAGGTCTTTCGCCTCGATCAGCGCGCACTTTTGTCCGTACATGGCTGCACGATTAATGGAAGCGATGCCGCCGCTGCCGCCGCCGATAGCAAGGTAGTCATAATGTCTGGTCATCGAAAGAGTTCCATAAGGGTCGAATTAATTGGCACTAGTGTAACGCCTGACGGCCAAATGCCGCAAAGTTTGCGTCTATGATTGTGATAGGGCGGGCGCGTCGCAAGGGCTGATAACCGCCAGAAAGCGTGACGTAACACGCTATTTTTTTATTCAGAAACAGGCAAAGAGAGACGGAATGGAACTGCTTTTTTTAGGTACCGGCGCGGGGACGCCCAGCCGCCAGCGCAACGTCACCAGCATCGCTTTAAATCTGCAGGGCGTGCGCAGCGGCAGCTGGCTGTTTGACTGCGGAGAAGGGACTCAGCATCAGATCCTGCGCAGCACGGTCAAACCCGGCAAGCTGGAAAAGATATTTATCACCCATCTGCACGGCGATCATATTTTTGGCCTGCCGGGCTTGCTGACCAGCCGCTCAATGAACGGCATCAGCGAGGCAATTACGCTCTATGGGCCGCCAGGGATCAAAGCTTTTGTAGAGATGTCTCTTAGCCTGAGCGGCTCCTGGCTGACTTTCCCGCTGGAAATTGTGGAAATCGGGGCCGGAGAGCTTTTCAGCGATGAGCATTTCCGCGTTACGGCTTATCCACTGACGCATCCGATGGAGTGTTATGGCTTTCGTATTGAAGAACATGACCGGCCGGGCACGCTGGACGCGGAACGGCTGCTGGCGGACGGCATCAAGCCCGGGCGGCTGTTTCAGCAGCTTAAGCAGGGCAAAACGGTGACCCTGGAAGATGGGCGCGTAGTGGACGGCAGCCGCTACCTTGGCCCGGCTATAAAAGGGCGCACGCTGGCTATTTTCGGCGACACGGCGCCGACGGCAGAGGCAAGCACGCTGGCGGCTAACGCGGATGTCGTGGTGCATGAGGCAACACTGGAAGTCGCCATGGAAGAAAAAGCCAATAGCCGCGGTCATTCGTCAACGGTGCAGGCCGCCACGGTGGCAAAGGAAGCGCGGGCGAAAAAGCTGATCGTTACTCATCTGAGTTCGCGCTATTTGCGTGAGGACACGGAACGGCTACTGGCAGAGTGCCGGGAGATTTTTCCGGCGACTGAAATGGCACACGATTTTGCCTTGTTTCCGCTGTAGCAAGCCGGCCGGGCAGCGCCCGGCCAGGCCAGGCGCGGTTATTCCGGCACGATCCAGCTGACTTTGGTGTGGCCGGTGCCTGATGGCACTAGCTGCTTGTGCAGCCACGGCAGCACGTTTTTCATCTGCTGTTCCAGCTTCCAGGGGGGATTAATCACGATCATGCCTGATGCGGTCATCCCGCGTCGATCGCTGTCCGGCAGCACCGCCAGTTCAATTTGCAGAATACGTCGGATGCCGGTCGCTTCCAGCTCGGCAAACATACGTTTGATCTGCTGGCGCAGGACCACCGGATACCACAGGGCAAAGACGCCGGTACCGAAACGTTTGTGGCCTTCCTGAATGCTTTTTACCACCGCCTGATAATCCGTTTTGATTTCGTAAGGCGGATCGATCAGCACCAGGCCGCGACGTGACAGCGGGGGAAGTTTAGATTTCAGCTGCTGATAACCGTCCGCTTTTTCCGTGCGTGCACGCTCGTCTTTCTGGAACTCGTTGCGCAGCAGCGGATAGTCGCTGGGATGCAGCTCGGTCAGGTTCAACTTGTCTTCGGCGCGCAGCAGGTGGCGTGCAATCAACGGAGAGCCAGGGTAAAAACGCAGCCTGCCGTTAGGATTCAACGCCTTAACGCAGGAAAGATAGCTTTCCAGCTCTTCCGGCACGTCGTCCTGTTGCCAGATACGGGCGATCCCTTCCAGATATTCTCCGGTACGTTCGGCATGCTCGCTGCCCAGCTGATAGCGTCCGGCGCCCGCGTGGGTATCGAGATAAAGGTAGGGTTTATCCTTCTCGTTAAGCGCGTTAATGATCAGGCTCTGAACGGTATGTTTGAGTACGTCGGCGTGGTTGCCGGCATGAAAACTGTGGCGATAACTCAGCATGTCGTGGGATTTGTCCGGTGGGAAAAAAGCAAGTGTGCCGCACGGGCGGCACGATTCCTGCCCAGTATAACCGTCTGGCGGAAAAAATGCGCTACCCTGGCTGATGCAGCCAGAAGGGATAGGTAAAAAACAGCAGTTGTAGCAGATTGAAAGCAAAATGCACCAGCGTAGAAACCCAGACGCGTCCACTCCACAGCCAGGCCAGGCCGTAAATCACCCCGACCAGCGTGGCAAAAAAAACCAGCATCGCACCGCCTGGGGCATGGGCCAGCCCGAACAGCACTGCCGTCATCAGCAGCGCCCGGACGTTACCGACCCGCAGGCTCAGGCGCTGTTGTACATAGCCGCGAAACAGGGTCTCTTCAGCCAGCGACACAAAAAACAGGTTAGCCAGCACAAACGAGCCGAGCCAGGCCGGATAATGCGGTTCCACCCTTAGTCCACCGGCCAGCGTGGCGATCAGGAGTAGCGTCGGCATGGAAAGCAATAAAACCAGCCACCATAGTCGGTTAGCCGGCGGCGCAGACGGGCGTTTCAGCAGGGTAGGCAGACAGCCCAGCAGCACAAAGGGGATTAGGGCCTTATCAAAGTTGTAATAGAAGGTAAAAGGCGCACTCTCTGGCCCAACCTGTACTCCGGAAACGATGGGCAGATTGTTAAAGCCCGGTACAAGGTGCAGCATCAGCGCGATCGCGCTCAGGAAAAGTAAGGCTTCTGCGACCGTGCCCGCTACGTTTCGCGTCCGCTGCTTATAGCAAAAGCAGGCAGCGGCGCCCATCGCGACTAATGCCCCGATGGCGGGGAACTGTAATGTCTGGTTGCTAATACCGAGACCCAGCGAGATAACTAACAAGCCCAGCGAAACGCGCCGGTAAAAAGGTAAAAAGAACAACGATGCGGCAAGGCAATACCACATAAAGACGCTCCCTGTGAATCGGCGAAATAAAGTGCGGAAAAAGTATGCTCCCGCTGCGTTTTACAGGCAATTGCCTTTTTTAAGCTCGTCTTTGCCCCATTGATTTTCGCTACACTTAACCTCATGTTAGCTTAATCGTGCGCGGCAACGCGCCTCATACATCGATAACAAGGACTGCGCTATGACCAATCCGTTGCTGACTTCTTTTACGCTTCCGCCTTTTTCCGCTATTAAGCCAGAACACGTTGTACCGGCCGTGACTACCGCGCTGGAAGCGTGCCGTGCGGCGGTGGAAAAGGCTGTTGCCCAGGGCGCACCTTACACCTGGGATAATCTGGTACAGCCGCTGTCAGAAGCCGACGATCGCCTGAGCCGCCTGTTCTCGCCGGTCAGCCACCTGAACTCGGTCCAAAACAGCCCCGAGCTACGTCAGGCCTATGAGCAGACGCTGCCGCTGCTGTCAGAATACAGCACCTGGGTGGGGCAGCACGAAGGCCTGTATCAGGCTTACCGCAACCTGAAAGAAAACAGCTTTGATGAACTGAGCGCGCCGCAGAAAAAAGCGGTGGACAACGCGCTGCGCGACTTCGAATTATCCGGCATCGGCCTGTCGAAAGAAAAGCAGAAGCGCTACGGTGAAATCGCCGCCCGTCTGTCCGAGCTGGGCTCTACTTACAGCAACAACGTGCTTGACGCCACCATGGGCTGGAGCAAGCTTATTACCGATGAAAGCGAGCTGGCGGGCATGCCGGAAAGCGCGCTGGCCGCTGCCAAAGCGCAGGCGGAAGCCAAAGAGCAGGAAGGCTGGCTGCTGACGCTGGATATCCCAAGCTATCTGCCGGTAATGACTTACTGCGACAACCAGGCGCTGCGTGAAGAGATGTACCGCGCTTACGCAACGCGTGCTTCTGACCAGGGACCGAATGCCGGAAAATGGGATAACAGCGAAGTGATGGCGGAAACGCTGGCGCTGCGCCACGAGCTGGCACAGCTGCTGGGCTTCTCTTCCTATGCGGAAAAATCCCTCGCCACCAAAATGGCCGAAAATCCGGCGCAGGTAACCGACTTCCTGACCGATCTGGCGAAGCGCGCCCGGCCGCAGGCGGAAAAAGAACTGGAGCAGCTGCGTGCTTTTGCGAAAAAAGAGCACGGTATTGACGAGCTGAACCCATGGGATCTGACCTACTACGGTGAAAAACAGAAGCAGCACCTGTACGCTATCAGCGACGAGCAGCTGCGGCCTTACTTCCCGGAAGAGCGTGCCGTTAATGGCCTGTTCGAGGTGGTTAAGCGTATTTACGGCATCACCGCTAAAGAGCGTAAAGATGTAGATGTTTATCACCCGGACGTGCGCTTCTTTGATTTGTTCGACGAAAGCGGTGAGCTGCGCGGCAGCTTCTACCTGGATCTTTACGCACGTGAAAACAAACGTGGCGGTGCGTGGATGGACGATTGCGTAGGCCAGATGCGTCGCGCCGACGGCAGCCTGCAAAAACCGGTTGCTTACCTGACCTGTAATTTCAATCGTCCACTGAGCGGTAAACCGGCGCTCTTCACCCATGATGAAGTCACCACGCTGTTCCATGAGTTTGGCCACGGCCTGCATCATATGCTGACCCGTATCGACACCCCGGGCGTTTCCGGTATCAATGGCGTGCCGTGGGATGCGGTCGAACTGCCAAGCCAGTTTATGGAAAACTGGTGCTGGGAGCCGGAGGCGCTGGCCTTTATTTCCGGCCATTATGAGACCGGCGAGCCGCTGCCTCAGGCGCTACTGGATAAAATGCTGGCGGCGAAAAACTATCAGGCCGCGCTATTTATCCTGCGCCAGCTGGAGTTCGGCCTGTTCGATTTCCGTCTGCACGCCGAGTTCGATCCGGCGAAGGGCGCACAAATCCTGGAGATGCTGAAAGAGATTAAAAAGCTGGTGGCCGTGGTGCCAGCGCCAGCATGGGGCCGTTTCCCGCACGCCTTTAGTCATATCTTCGCTGGGGGTTATGCAGCGGGCTACTACAGCTATCTGTGGGCCGATGTGCTGGCTGCGGATGCCTATTCTCGCTTCGAGGAAGAGGGGATTTTCAACCGTGAGACAGGCCAGTCTTTCCTGGACAACATTTTGACGCGCGGCGGTTCTGAAGAACCGATGGCGCTGTTCAAACGTTTCCGTGGCCGTGAGCCTCAGCTGGACGCCATGCTGGCGCACTACGGTATTCAGGAAAGCACTGAGTGAAGATCTGCTTAATTGATGAAACGGGCGCCGGAGACAGATCGGAAGAGCGTCGTGTAGGGAA
>DOOK01000414.1 GCA_003512805.1 Erwinia sp.
AGCAGCATGGCATTCCGGTGTTTCAACCCAAATCCCTGCGTCCCGAAGAGAACCAGCAGCTGGTTGCCGCGCTGCAGGCTGATGCCATGGTGGTGGTCGCCTACGGGCTGATCCTGCCTGCCGCCGTCCTGGCTATGCCACGCCTGGGCTGTATTAATGTGCACGGTTCGCTGTTGCCGAAATGGCGCGGTGCCGCTCCCATCCAGCGTTCACTCTGGGCTGGCGATGCGGAGACCGGCGTGACCATTATGCAAATGGACGTGGGCCTGGATACCGGCGATATGCTGTACAAGCTGGCCTGCCCGATTGAAGCAGATGATACCAGCGCCAGCCTCTATCAAAAGCTGGCCGAACTCGGCCCTCAGGGTATGTTAACCACCCTTGAGCAGCTTGCCAGTGGTCACGCGCAACCTGAGGTACAGGATGAAGCGCTGGTTAGCTATGCGGAAAAACTCAGCAAAGAAGAAGCGAAGCTGGACTGGATGCTATCTGCCTCCCAGCTGGAGCGCTGCATTCGCGCTTTTAATCCCTGGCCAGTCAGCTACTTCACTCTAGAAGACCAGCCGATAAAAGTGTGGAAAGCCTCTGTATTGCCGCACGTTGCAAAGCAGCCGGGTGAAATCGTGCAGGCGGACAAAAACGGCATCCAAATTGCGACTGCCGATGGCGTTCTGAATATCGAAGAGCTACAGCCTGCCGGCAAAAAAGCCATGAAAGCGCAGGATCTACTGAACTCCCGCCGCGAATGGTTTACGCCTGGCAATATCCTTGCCTGACCTTTCGCCCGGCCTCGCGCCGGGCGATATTTAAAGCGATCCTATGAAAAAAAATACTAATCTGCGCAGCGTGGCTGCCGAGACTATTGAAAAAGTAGTCGAAAAAGGCGAGTCATTAAGCACCGTGCTTCCTGTGGCGCAAAAATTGCTGGCGGAAAAAGACGCTGCCCTGCTGCAGGAACTGTGCTACGGCGTGCTGCGCACGCTGCCGCAGCTGGAATGGGTTATCAGCCAGCTGATGGAACGCCCACTTACCGGAAAACAACGCGCCATACATTTCCTGATTATGGTTGGTCTTTACCAGCTCATGTTCACCCGTATTCCAGCTCACGCCGCACTGGCGGAAACGGTAGAAGGCGCAGTGGCGCTTAAGCGACCGCAGCTGAAAGGGCTGATTAATGGCGTACTGCGGCAGTTTCAACGGAAACAAGAAGAACTGACCACGGCGATGGCCGAGGGCGATCAGCAGTATCTGCATCCGAAATGGCTGCTAGCCAGGTTGAGAAATGCCTGGCCCGGGCAGTGGCCGCAAATAGTGGATGCTAATAACCAGCGGCCGCCGATGTGGCTGCGCGTAAATCGGCAGCATCACAGCCGCGAAGAGTGGCTAAAGCTGCTGCAGGAAACCGGTAAAAATGCCGAACCTCACCCGCTGCATAAAGATGCCCTGCGGCTTGAAACCCCTTGTGCCGTATCGCAGCTACCGGGATTTGATCTTGGCTGGGTTACGGTGCAGGACGCGTCAGCTCAGGGATGCATCGCGTTGCTCGATCCACAAAACGGCGAAACAATTCTGGACCTGTGCGCCGCGCCAGGCGGTAAAACCACGCATATTCTGGAGGCGGCACCTGAAGCCAGGGTTATGGCCGTGGATATTGATGCGAAGCGTTTAGCAAGAGTCAGCGAAAATCTTCAGCGACTGAATATGACTGCCGAAGTAAAAGTCGGGGACGGCACGCTGCCTGAACAATGGTGCGGCGACCAACAGTTCGATCGCATTCTGTTGGATGCGCCCTGCTCCGCGACGGGCGTAATTCGTCGCCATCCGGATATTAAATGGCTGCGTCGGGATCGGGATATTCCTGAGCTGGCCGCTATTCAGCAGCAAATACTGGATGCTATCTGGCCCCATTTGAAACCGGGCGGTACCTTGCTTTACGCCACCTGTTCAATATTGCCGGAAGAGAATCATCTGCAGGTTGCGGCGTTTTTAGCGCGTCACAGTGATGCTACGCTAAGTGATACCGGCGACAAACAGCAGCCGGGCATTCAGGTTTTTCCTGATGCTCAGGGTGGTGACGGCTTTTACTATGCGAAGCTGGTGAAAAAATAACGTAGCGGCCGGTACAGCTGGCCTACTCCTTTTTCCTGAACAGACTGAAGCACAATGAAAATCATTATTCTTGGCGCCGGTCAGGTCGGCGGCACACTTGCTGAAAACCTGGTAGGTGAAAACAACGATATTACCGTAGTGGATACGGATTCCGGCCGCCTGCGTCAGCTACAGGATAAATACGATTTACGTGTGGTGCAGGGTCACGGCTCTCATCCACGCGTACTACGAGAAGCCGGGGCGGAAGATGCCGATATGCTGGTAGCAGTGACCAGTTCGGATGAAACCAATATGGTGGCCTGCCAGGTTGCCTACTCTCTTTTTAATACGCCCAATCGCATCGCCCGTATTCGGGCACCGGACTACTTGCGCGATGCTGAACGGCTTTTTATCCCCGAAGCCGTTCCGATTGATCATCTGATCTCGCCTGAGCAGCTGGTTATCGACAATATCTATCGGCTAATTGAATACCCGGGCGCGCTGCAGGTCGTTAATTTTGCCGAAGGCAAGGTCAGCCTGGCGGTAGTAAAAGCCTATTATGGCGGGCCGCTGGTTGGTAATCCCCTGGCTATCATGCGTGAACACATGCCTCATATTGACACGCGCGTTGCCGCGATCTTTCGTCAGGATCGCCCCATCCGTCCACAAGGTTCGACCATTGTGGAAGCGGGTGACGAAGTGTTTTTTATCGCCGCAAGCCAGAATATCCGCGCAGTGATGAGCGAGTACCAGCGCCTGGAAAAGCCCTATAAGCGGATTATGATTGTTGGCGGCGGAAATATCGGTTCAGGCCTGGCCCAGCGCCTGGAAAAAAACTACAGCGTAAAACTGATTGAACGTAACCCACAGCGGGCCGCCGAGCTGGCGGAACTGCTG
Organism: Erwinia sp.; assembly: GCA_003512805.1. GTDB lineage: Bacteria > Pseudomonadota > Gammaproteobacteria > Enterobacterales > Enterobacteriaceae > Erwinia. Next base: position 2,986 of record DOOK01000414.1, read on the forward strand.
CAAAATACCATCGTCTTTTATGGGGATGCATCGGATCAGGAACTGCTTGCCGAAGAACATATTGATCAGATCGATCTTTTCATAGCCATTACTAACGATGACGAAGCCAATATCATGTCGGCCATGCTGGCAAAAAAAATGGGCGCGAAGAAGGTTATGGTGTTGATCCAACGGAAAGCCTATGTCGATCTGGTTCAGGGCAGCGTGATCGATATTGCTATCTCGCCGCAGCAGGCAACAATTTCGGCCCTGCTGGGACACGTGCGTAAGGCTGATATTGTCGGCGTCTCTTCGCTACGCCGTGGCGTTGCCGAAGCGATCGAGGCGATCGCGCATGGGGATGAAACCACCTCCCGCGTTGTTGGCAGATCTATTGATGATATCAAGCTTCCGCCGGGCACGATTATTGGCGCGGTTGTGCGCGGTGATGACGTGATGATCGCTAATGACAACTTGCGGATCGAACAGGGCGATCATGTGATCATGTTCCTGACCGACAAAAAATTTGTGCCTGACGTAGAAAGGCTTTTTCAGCCCAGTCCGTTCTTTTTATAACGTCTTACGCGCTGCCA
>DOOK01000418.1 GCA_003512805.1 Erwinia sp.
CAGCTGCTGGGCAAGATTCATCGCCATATTGCCAGGGATAGCGAAGCCGATACCGATATTGCCGCCGGCCGAAGAGAGGATGGCGGTGTTAATGCCGATCAGCTCGCCGTTAAGGTTAACCAGCGCACCGCCAGAGTTACCGCGATTGATCGCCGCATCGGTTTGAATAAAGTTTTCCAATCCTTCCAGATTCAGCCCGCTGCGTCCCAGCGCCGACACGATGCCGGAGGTGGCCGTCTGGCCAAGGCCAAACGGGTTGCCGATAGCGACGGCAAAATCGCCGACCTTCAACTGGTCGGAGTCGGCAACTTTTATCTGAGTCAGGCCTTTTGCACCGCTGATCTGAATCAACGCGATATCGGTCTGTTCATCGTGCCCGATAAGCCTGGCATCATATTCCCGGCCGTCGCTTAACTGGACGCTGATTTTATCCGCACCGTTCACAACATGGTTGTTGGTCAGGACATAACCTTTTTCCGCATTGATCACCACGCCGGACGCCAGGCCTTCAAAAGGCTGGGTGCTGTCCTCGCCGTCCTGGCCTTCCTGACCGAAGAAACGTTTTAGCTGCTCAGGGACTTCCTGCGTTTTCGTCGGCTGCGTGCCTGCTACGTGAACACTGACTACCGCAGGCAGCACCTTTTCCAGCATCGGCGCCAGACTGGGCAGCGGCTGCCCCTGAATTTGCGCCGGTAGCGTGGCCTGCGCCGCCGGAGCTGAACCCATGCTGATACTCAGGGCTAATGCGCTCAACAGTAATGATTTCTTCATCGCTATAAGACTCGCAAAAAGTGGAGGAGAGCATCCGGGCCAAAACCAGGACACAAGGGTCAGAATAGTAAAAAGGGGCGATTAACGCCCCGGTATTAATCAGCGTGTGCGGTTTATTACTCTTTCGCCGTACGCTCGCCGCGCAGCAGGCCGGTAGCGCTGTCAGGGTAGTCACGAGGCATCTGCACCGGCACCTGGTCGTTATCCGCTTCCGATTCGGTCAGCTGATAAGCAAACGGATTTTTTTCGCCCGGCAGGTTGGGTAGCAGGTCATTAGAGCCTTTTGCCATGTGCTGATAAAGCTGACGGTAGTCGCGCGCCATGTTATCCAGCAGCTCGGCGCTCTGGGCAAAGTGGCTGGTCAGTTCTTCACGATAATCAGCCAGTTCGGCTTTGGTTTTTTCCAGTTCGTATTGCTGGCTGCGCTGCTCGCGCAGTTTCTTGTTGCCAAAACGCATCGCCAGCGCACCGATAATTACCCCTGCTACCAGGCCAATAAGCGCGTATTCCCAGGTCATAATAACTCCCGTGTTGTCTTCATCGTTCCGTAAGAACCTCTGGCCTTATGCCAGTCCGTTAATAGCCACTATAACCGCTAATCTCATGGAAGTGGAATCCTGCGGCTGCATCGCTTAGTGTAGAACGGCCTTTTTTTCGACAATCAATCACCTGACGCACTGAATAATTCAGGGAATGGGAATCTATGCAAACGAAGTCTCCTCTTGCGCTTTATCAGCAGGCGCTGGAAAACGGCGAATATCAACCTGATGATATTCAACGTGAAGCTGTTACCCGTCTGGATGGGATTTATCAGGCGCTGAGCCAGCATGCACCCGCCATCGCCACCCCCACAAAAGGGCTGTCTGGCTGGCTGAACAAGCTGGTGGGAAAAGGCAAAAACGAGCCGCAAGCACCCGTCCGTGGGCTTTATATGTGGGGAGGCGTCGGCCGGGGAAAGACCTGGCTGATGGATCTGTTTTTTCAGGCAATTCCTGGTGAGCGTAAACAGCGGCTGCACTTTCACCGCTTCATGTTACGCGTGCACGAAGAGCTGACCGGTTTGCAGGGCCAGAGCGATCCTTTACAAATTGTGGCGGATCGCTTTAAAAGCGAAACGGATTTGCTGTGTTTTGATGAGTTCTTCGTTTCCGATATTACTGACGCCATGCTATTGGGCACGCTGATGGAAGCGCTGTTCGCCAGAGGCATTACGCTGGTGGCCACGTCCAACATTCCGCCAGATAATCTGTATCGCAATGGCCTGCAGCGGGCACGCTTTCTGCCCGCCATCGAAATGATAAAAAAGCATTGTGACGTGATGAACGTGGATGCGGGTATCGACTATCGCCTGCGGACGCTGACATCAGCCCATTTGTGGATGATGCCCCTGAACGAGGCGACCACGAAAGAAATGGACCGCATGTTTGTCGCGCTGGGCGGAACCGATCGCAGTAATAAGCCCGTGCTGGAGATTAATCACCGCAAAATGCCGACATTAGGCGTGGCGGAGGGTGTGGTGGCGATGGATTTCCTGACGCTATGCGGAGAAGGGCGCAGCCAGCACGACTATATCGAGCTGTCGCGCCGCTTTCACAGCGTCCTGCTGTTTAACGTGCCGGTAATGATTTACAAAACAGAAGACCAGGCGCGACGTTTTTTAGCGCTGGTAGATGAGTTTTACGAACGGCATGTTAAGCTGGTCGTCTCGGCTGAGGCTACGCTGTACGAGATCTACCAGGGCGCGCGGCTGAAGTTCGAATATCAGCGCTGCGTTTCGCGGCTACAGGAAATGCAAAGCGAAGAGTATCTCCGGCTGCCGCACCTGCCATGAATCGTTAAATTTCCCGGCGTCGGGACGCATTTAATTGTAAAAAGGGGTCGCGCTTTGCGGGCGACTTCTCTATAATCTTGCGACCCCACGTTACAGCAAAGGTTTTTTTCCCAAAACTCTTTGTGTTCCAGTAACTCTATCCGAAGGGGTGGGCTTGCTGGTCGAGATGGTCGTGTGAGCCTCAACCGTTTATTCAAGCGTTTGGGATTTCACCAACGTGTAACTTAATTTGGGTAAGCTTTTAGATGAAAACTTTTACAGCTAAACCAGAATCCGTCCAACGTGACTGGTATGTTGTTGACGCAACGGGCAAAACTTTAGGTCGTTTAGCGACTGAGCTGGCTCGTCGTCTGCGCGGTAAGCATAAAGCGGAATATACTCCGCACGTAGATACCGGTGATTACATTATCGTTCTGAACGCTGACAAAGTTGCTGTTACTGGCAACAAGCGTACCGATAAGATTTACTATCATCACACTGGCCACATCGGTGGTATCAAGCAAGCGACCTTCGAAGAGATGATTGCTCGCCGTCCTGAGCGTGTGATTGAAATCGCGGTTAAAGGCATGCTGCCAAAGGGCCCGCTGGGCCGTGCTATGTACCGTAAACTGAAAGTTTACGCGGGCAACGAGCACAACCATGCGGCACAGCAACCGCAAGTTCTTGACATTTAATCGGGATTACAGGCAATGGCTGAGAATCAAAACTACGGCACTGGTCGCCGCAAAAGCTCTACCGCTCGCGTATTTATCAAGCCGGGCAGTGGTAACATCGTTATCAACCAGCGTTCTCTGGAACAGTACTTCGGTCGTGAAACTGCCCGCATGGTAGTTCGCCAGCCGCTGGAACTGCTGGACCTGGTCGGTAAATTCGATCTGTACGTCACCGTTAAAGGTGGTGGTATTTCTGGTCAGGCTGGTGCGATCCGTCACGGTATCACCCGCGCTCTGATGGAATATGACGAGTCACTGCGTGGCGAGCTGCGTAAAGCTGGCTTCGTTACCCGTGATGCCCGTCAGGTTGAACGTAAGAAAGTCGGTCTGCGTAAAGCACGTCGTCGTCCACAGTTCTCCAAGCGTTAATTTATTCTGCGTTTGCAGAATCGATTATCGAAAAACCCGGTGCCTGCACCGGGTTTTTTCTTGCCTGATTTTCGGGCTGGCTCGTAAAAACGCAACGGGCTCTGTCATTTTCCCGTCAAATCTGTATTCCTGCCCCACAAGCTGGCTAAAATCTGGTAAACTGGGTGACACTTTGTGCCTATTAGCTGAGCGGCTGAACAGACGAACCCTCGTCCGGGTTAGCCGGGGCAATTTAGCCGCCAGGTCGCCGTGTGGCGGGCTTGCGCAGTAATTTTCTGGATAAACTTGGAGGTTTACATGGCTGTCGCTGCCAACAAACGTTCGGTAATGACGCTGTTTTCTGGTCCGACTGACATTTTTAGCCATCAGGTGCGTATTGTGCTGGCGGAGAAGGGTGTCAGCGTAGAGATCGAGCAGGTAGAAATGGATAGCCTGCCGCAGGATCTGATTGACCTCAATCCGTACCGTACCGTTCCTACGTTAGTCGATCGTGAACTGACGCTGTATGAATCCCGCATCATCATGGAATACCTTGATGAGCGTTTCCCGCATCCGCCACTGATGCCTGTCTATCCGGTCGCACGTGGCGAAAGTCGCCTGATGATGCATCGCGTTGAGCAGGACTGGTACAGCCTGATGCGTAAAGTCGAAAACGGCACGGCGCAGGAAGCGGAAGCCGGACGCAAGCAGCTGCGCGAAGAGCTGCTGGCGATTGCGCCGCTGTTCGCCCGCACCCCTTTCTTTATGAGCGAAGAATTCAGCCTGGTAGATTGCTACCTGGCACCGCTGCTGTGGCGTCTGCCGCAGCTGGGCATTGAGTTGATCGGTGCCGGTTCGAAAGAGCTGAAAGGGTATATGACGCGCGTATTTGAACGTGATTCCTTCCTGGCTTCTCTGACGGAAGCTGAACGGGAAATGCGCCTGCATACGCGGGGCTGATATGGAAATGTCACAACTTACCGCCCGTCGTCCCTATCTGCTGCGAGCCTTTTACGAGTG
>DOOK01000236.1 GCA_003512805.1 Erwinia sp.
CAGCGCCTGATAGATTTCATCCATCTGCAGCGGCATTTCGCCAAACCACACCACGTGCGGACGCAGCACCGACGGGAACTGGCAGCAGTGGCAACGGTCGTCGTCCTTTACGTCGTCCTGCCAGTGCAGCACCTGGCCACTGGAAATACAGCGCACCTTGAGCAGCTCACCGTGCATATGGATAACGTTACGGCTGCCCGCGCGCTCGTGCAGGTTATCAATATTCTGCGTGACCAGCAAAAAGTGGTCGCCCAGCGCCGCTTCCAGCTCGGCCAGCGCCTGGTGCGCCGCATTGGGCTGAACATCGCCGCTGGTGAGCTGGCGACGGCGAGCGTTATAAAACGCCTGAACTTTTTGCGGATCGCGCGCGAACCCTTCCGGCGTCGCCACGTCCTCCACTTTGTGCTCTTCCCACAGGCCGTCAGCAGCACGGAAGGTACGAATACCCGACTCGGCAGAGATACCTGCGCCGGTCAGGACAACAACTCGCGGTAAAGGATGCATGGCGATCTCCAGAGTGCGGTCGCGTTCGAAAATGCGCTGACGAAAACGCTGCTGAACTTTGCGGCGGTTTTTCTTGTAGCGGGCCAGTCTCAACCGGCGACGGGGTGTACGCATCATAAATCCTCTAGTCCTTAATGTGCAAAAAGGCGGCGCCGCGCGTGCCGCCTGCATCGCCATGACGGGCTTTGGCAAAGCGTGGCGGCTTTGCTCGCGGCAGCAAATGTGCGGCTACCTGCTGTTCCAGTCCATCATAAAGGGCGTCAAAACCAGACAGGCCACCGCCTAACACCACCAGATGCGGATCCACCAGCGTCAGCCAGTTTGCCAGGCAAACGGCCAACAGCGTCTGATAGCGGGCAGTGTGGGCGACAGCCTGCTTATCCTGTTGATAATAACGGCTGGCTATCTCGGGTGCACTGAGATCTGACTGATTGTGTAGCCGCCACAGGCGGGCAAAACCCGGCCCGGAGAGCCACGGTTCGATACAGCCTCGCTTGCCACAGCCGCAAACGGGCTGCTCTACATCGCGACCCAGCACGTCCAGCGCGTCCAGGGGCAGCCGCATATGACCAAATTCACCGGCAACAAAGTTGCGCCCGGTCAGCGGCCTGCCGTTAATAATCAGCCCGCCGCCCACGCCGGTACCGAGGATCAGTCCCAGCACCACCGGATAAGTTTTGAACTCCTCGTCCCAGGCCTCCGACAGCGCAAAACAGTTGGCGTCATTATCAATACGCACTTCCCGTCCCAGCCGCTGGCTCAAATCAGCCTGAAGCCGCTGGCCCTGCGCCGCCGGTATGTTGGCGGTAAATACCGTGCCGTCATCCGGCACTGGCAGCCCGGGGATCCCCATACCGACGCTGCCGCGCCGGCCGCAAAAATTATCGGCTTCGTCCGTCATGGCAGCCAGCCTGTCGAGCAGCTGCACATAATCGTGCGTGGGCGTGGCGGCGCGTGTGCTCCAGATGAGCTGACGCTGTTCGTTGTAGACGCCAAGGGCGATTTTGCTGCCGCCGACGTCAAAACCGTAGTACATACTACTGCCCACTCAGCACGCGAGCCGGATCGATACGGCTGGCCCTTCTGGCCGGATACCAGCTGGCAATCAGGCTCAGCAACAGTGAGGTGACCAGTACGATGCCCACATCCTGCCAGTGCACTTCTGACGGCAGAAAATCGATAAAGTAAATGTCGCCCGACAGGAAATGGTAGCCGGTTAACGTTTCAATACCGTGGATAATCGGCGTCAGGTTAAAGGCCGCCAGCACGCCTACAACCACGCCGCTGACGCTGCCCAACAGGCCAGCCATCAGGCCGTACCAGACAAAAATAGCGCGAATTAGCCCGTCTTTCGCGCCAAGCGTGCGCAGCACCGCGATATCGCCGCTTTTGTCTTTCACCGCCATCACCAGCGTCGACACGATGTTAAAGCAGGCAACGCCAATCACCAGCACCATCGCCAGATACATAATTGCGCGGATCATCTGAATATCACGGTACATATAACCGTAGGTGCCAATCCAGCTGCGGATATAGACGTAAGCGTGCGTCACTTCGCCCGCGTCACGCACCAGTTTCTGTGCCGCAAACGGGTTAGTCATCTTCAGCGCGATACCCGTGACACTGTCACGCATGGCCAGGTAGTTTTGCGCGTCCTGCAACGGGACCAGCGCCAGGCTGTGATCCAGCATGCCGCTCAGCGCCAGAATGCCGCTGACCTGCAAACGCACGCGTTTCGGCTGCAGCAGCTTATGTTCAGGATCGCTGTTGGGGATCATAATGGTCAGCCAGTCGCCCTGCTTTACCTTCAGGCTGTTGGCCACGCCCTGCCCTAAGATAATCTGTTGCTTGCCCGCACCGAAGCTTTGCCAGGCATGGTTCTGCACATAGGCAGGCAGCGCGCTCAGCCTGGTTTCCTGTTGCGGATCGACGCCTTTGACCTGGATCGCCTGCAGCTTCGCCCCGCTTTCAATCAGGCCAGTGAAATTGATATAGGGGGCCGCGGCCGCAATGCCCGGCACCTGCTCCACTTTCGGCAGCAGCGCCTGCCAGCCGGTAAACGGCTGATTGACCGGCTCGATTTCGCCATGCGGGACCACTGCCAGAATGCGGTTATTTAGTTCGCGCTCGAAACCGTTCATGGCGCTAAGGCCGATAATCAGCACCGCCACGCCTAAGGCGATGCCCACCGTTGAGATAGCGGAAATCAGCGATACCATGCCGCCGCGACGACGCCCACGGCTGAAGCGCAGGCCGAGAAGCAGAGAAAGAGAGCTTGCCATTACGCCATTCCCGCCAGCGTCATTTCTTCACTGAGCACGCCGTCACGCATCTCCATCTGGCGGTTAAGCCGCTTTGCCAGATGCAAATCGTGGGTCACCACCAGAAAAGCGGTGCCCTGACGGACGTTCAGCTCGCCCAGCAGATCGAAAATAGCGTCCGCGTTGCGTGCATCCAGATTACCGGTCGGCTCATCCGCCAGCACCAGGCGCGGGTTATTTACCAGCGCCCGGGCAATCGCCACACGCTGCCGTTCGCCGCCGGAAAGCTCGGAAGGCCGGTGTGCGGCTCGTTTCTCCAGCCCTACCGCGCGCAGCATATCTCTTGCTTTCGCTTCTGCTTCCGCCTTGCCGGCCTTACCAATCAGCAGCGGCATCGCAACATTTTCCAGCGCGCTGAAATCGGGTAGCAGGTGGTGAAACTGGTAGATAAAGCCCAGCTCGCGATTGCGCAATTCCGCCTTCGCTGATGAAGACATGCTGTTCAGCGAACGGTCGTTAAACACTACGTCGCCGGAAGTTGGCGTATCCAGCCCGCCCAGCAGATGCATCAGGGTACTTTTACCGGAGCCGGAGCTGCCGACAATCGCCATCATCTCGCCAGGCGCCACGCTGAAGGAAACATTGCGCAATACGTCCGTCTGGACGCTGCCTTCCTGGTAGCGCTTGCACAGGTTATCGCACTGCAACAAAATCGGGTTACTCATAACGTAAAGCCTCAGCGGGTTGAACGGCGGCAGCGCGCCAGGATGGATAGAGCGTGGAAAGCAACGCCACGGCCATCGCGATAATGACAATGGTGACGACCTGAACAGCAGAAATCTCTACGGGCAGCGCCGCGCCGTCCAGGAAGAGGCCAATTAGCGGCATCAGGTTATTCAGCTGGCTGGCCAGCAGCACGCCCAGCAGTGCGCCGACCAGTGAACCTACGATCCCGGCGGTCGCGCCCTGCACCATAAACACCAGCACGATTTGGCGGCGAGTCAGCCCCTGCGTTTGCAGAATGGCCACTTCGCCCTGCTTCTCCATAATCAGCAGGCCCAGCGAGGTAATGATGTTAAACGCGGCGACGGCGACAATCAGGCTGAGCAGCAGCCCCATCATGTTTTTTTCCATCTTCACCGCCTGGAACAGCTCGCCTTTCCGCTCACGCCAGTCTTTCCACACCAGTCCGGCCGGCAGTTTTTGCTCACTGAGCGTGTCCACCTGCAGCGGTTTATCCAGCCACAGGCGCCAGCCGGTAATATGGCCTGCCGGATAACGCATCAGGCGCGAGGCGTCCTGCTGGTTAACCAGGATCTGGTAGCCGTCCACTTCGCTGTTGGCGGCAAACGTGCCGATAACGGTAAACAGGCGCTGGCTGGGCAGCCGCCCCATTGGCGTAAACTGGCTGGCAGACGGCACCATCAGCCGCAGCTGGTCGCCGCGCTTCAGGCCAAGCTGCTCCGCCAGCTGTTCGCCGACGATAATATGATACTGATTGGGCTGCAGCTCGCTCTGCGTCACGTTAGCGAGATAGGGCGTCAGCGGATCGGGCTCGTCAGGATTGATACCCAGCATCACGCCGACGCCGACGCTGCGCGCGCTTTGCAGCACTACATCGCCGGTAGTCAGCGGCGTAATGCGGCTGACGCCTTTCAGCTGCAGCGACTCCGCCGTTACCTGCTGCGGATCGAGGGAGCCTTTCTCGCTGCCGATCAGTGCCTGGGGCATCAGGTTTAAGGTGCTTTTTTCCAGCTCGTGCTCAAAGCCGTTCATCACCGACAGCACGGTGACCAGCGCCAGCACCCCCAGCGTGATGCCGATAGCGGAAAGCCAGGATACAAACCGCCCGAAGCGGTCTGATGCTCGCCCGCGCATGTAACGCAGGCCGATAAATAACGCGACAGGTTGATACATATAATCCGTCTTCTGGCGGTAATAAGGCAAAAAGTGATCGAAGATGATAAAGGTTAGCCCGGCGTTATGGAACCTCTAAGCCGCTGACTCTTTTGCTAAGTTTTGTTATCGCCTACGACACACCCGTTTATTGGCGAAATATCACACTAAAAACGCCGGTTAATTACTCAATGAGTCCGTTAAAAAGGGCATAGACTTACTTATCCTTCAAAAGGCGCTGCGTAGAGTAAAGGCGGGAGTGGTCATCATGTCAAAATATGAAAAAGGCAGTATTGTCCGCCATAAGACGGGCGAAATTAAAGGCCTGGTGGTGAACGTTTTTGAACAAGGCGACGCGCCTACGGGTTATTACGTGCGGTGGGACGATGGCAATCACAGCTATCACGGCGAAAAAGAGCTGATTTGGGCAAACATTGACCGACCCAGAATGCACTACACCCAACAATCGCCGAAATAGAGGTATACTCGGTTAGCCGAACAGGAAACGCGTCGTTTTCTGCTCTCCCTTTATGTGAAGAGACCGACTGACTGATTATGCCTGAACAAGCCCGATATACCCTGCCAGCAAAAGCAGGTGACCAGCGCCAGCTGGGACAATTAACCGGTGCCGCCTGCGCGGTGGAATGTGCCGAAATACTGGCGCGACACGGCGGCCCCGTTATGCTCATCGCGCCGGATATGCAAACGTCGCTGCGGCTGCAGGATGAAATCCGGCAGTTTACCGATGAGCCGGTGTTGACCCTGGCCGACTGGGAAACGCTGCCTTTCGACAGCTTTTCGCCGCATCAGGAAATCATCTCTTCCCGTCTCTCCACCCTTTATAACCTGCCCATGCTGGAAAAAGGCGTGCTGATCCTGCCGGTGAACACGCTGATGCAGCGCGTTTGTCCGCACAGTTTCCTGCACGGTCATGCGCTGGTGATGCGTAAAGGCCAGCGGCTGTCACGCGATACGCTGCGTTCCCAGCTGGATCAGGCAGGCTATCGTCATGTGGACCAGGTGATGGAGCACGGCGAATACGCTACGCGCGGCGCGCTGCTGGATCTTTATCCGATGGGCAGCGAACAGCCTTACCGCATCGACTTTTTCGATGATGAAATCGACAGCCTGCGCCTTTTCGACGTCGACAGCCAGCGCACGCTGGAAGAAGTGGAGGCGATCAATCTGCTGCCGGCGCACGAGTTCCCTACCGATAAAGCGGCTATCGAACTGTTTCGCACGCAATGGCGCGAGCATTTTGACGTCCGGCGCGAGGCCGAGCACATCTATCAACAGGTTAGTAAAGGGACGCTGCCTTCCGGCATCGAATACTGGCAGCCGCTGTTTTTTGAACAGTCGCTGCCTGCGCTGTTCAGCTATTTGCCCGCCAATACGCTGCTGATTAATACCGGCGATCTGGAAGGAGCGGCGGAACGTTTCTGGCAGGAAGTGGTGACGCGCTTTGAAAACCGTCGCGTCGATCCGATGCGCCCGCTTCTGCCCCCGGAAAAACTGTGGCTACGCACCAATGAACTCTTTAGCGAGTTAAAAAACTGGCCGCGCGTGCAGCTGAAAAACGAGGCGCTGCCGGAGAAAGCCGTCAACACCAACCTGGGCTATCAGCCGCTGCCCGACCTGGCGGTGCAGGCGCAGGCAAAGGCGCCGCTGGATACGCTCCGTCGCTTTCTGGAATCGTTCGACGGCCCGGTTATTTTTTCTGTAGAGAGTGAAGGCCGTCGTGAAGCGCTTCAGGAACTGCTGGCTCGTATCAAGCTGGTGCCAAAAAACCTTCATGCACTGCATGAGGCAGAGCAGCCCGGCGCTTATCTGATCGTGGGCGCCAGCGAACACGGCTTTATCGATACCCTGCGCAATCGCGCACTGATTTGTGAAAGCGATCTGCTGGGCGAACGCGTCAGTCGCCGTCGTCAGGACACGCGTCGCTCTATCAACCCGGATGTGTTAATCCGCAACCTGGCGGAGCTACATCCGGGCCAGCCGGTCGTGCACCTTGAGCACGGCGTGGGCCGCTACATTGGCCTGACCACGCTGGAGACCGGCGGCATTACGGCGGAATACCTGATGCTGACCTATGCGGGGGATGCCAAACTGTACGTGCCGGTTTCCTCCCTGCATCTGATCAGCCGCTACGCGGGCGGCGCGGACGAAAACGCCCCGCTGCACAAGCTGGGCAGCGACGCCTGGTCACGCGCGCGGCAGAAAGCGGCAGAAAAAGTCCGCGACGTAGCGGCCGAGCTGCTGGATATCTATGCTCAGCGCGCGGCCAAAGCGGGCTTTGCCTTTAAGCACGATCGCGATCAGTATCAGCTCTTTTGTGACAGCTTCCCGTTTGAAACCACGCCGGATCAGGCGCAGGCAATTAACGCCGTGCTCAGCGATATGTGCCAGCCGTTGGCCATGGATCGCCTGGTGTGTGGCGACGTGGGCTTTGGTAAAACCGAAGTGGCGATGCGCGCCGCTTTCCTTGCGGTAGAAAACCACAAACAGGTTGCGGTGCTGGTGCCGACCACCCTGCTCGCCCAGCAGCATTACGATAACTTCCGCGATCGCTTCGCTAACTGGCCGGTGCGCATAGAAATGCTTTCACGCTTCCGCAGTGCGAAAGAACAGGCGCAGATTCTGGAAGAAGCGCGCGAAGGCAAAGTCGATATCCTGATCGGCACCCACAAGCTGCTGCAAAGCGAAATCAAATGGCGCGATTTGGGCCTGCTGATTGTCGATGAAGAGCACCGCTTCGGGGTACGTCATAAAGAACGTATCAAAGCGATGCGGGCCGACGTCGATATTCTGACGCTGACCGCAACGCCGATCCCCCGCACGCTGAATATGGCAATGAGCGGCATGCGCGATCTGTCGATTATCGCCACGCCGCCTGCCCGTCGTCTGGCGGTGAAAACCTTTGTGCGCGAGTTCGATAATCTGGTGGTGCGCGAAGCGATCCTGCGTGAAGTACTGCGCGGTGGCCAGGTTTATTACCTTTATAACGATGTTGAAAACATCGAAAAAGCCGCGCACCGCATTTCAGAGCTGGTGCCGGAAGCGCGCGTCGCCGTGGGACACGGGCAGATGCGCGAGCGGGATCTGGAACGGGTAATGAATGATTTTCATCATCAGCGCTTTAACGTGCTGGTGTGCACCACCATTATCGAAACCGGTATTGATATCCCGACGGCCAATACCATTATTATCGAACGCGCCGACCATTTTGGCCTGGCACAGCTGCATCAGCTGCGCGGCCGCGTCGGTCGTTCGCACCATCAGGCCTATGCCTGGCTGCTGACCCCGCATCCAAAAGCGATGACTACCGATGCGCACAAGCGCCTGGAAGCGATCGCCTCACTGGAGGATCTGGGGGCTGGCTTTGCGCTGGCGACGCATGACCTGGAAATTCGTGGTGCAGGCGAGCTGCTGGGCGAAGATCAGAGCGGCCAGATGGAAACCATCGGCTTTTCACTCTATATGGAGCTGTTGGAGAACGCTGTAGACGCACTGAAGGAAGGCCGGGAGCCCTCGCTGGAAGACCTGACCAACAGTCAGACCGATATCGAACTGCGCATGCCTTCGCTGCTGCCGGACGACTATATCCCGGATGTGAATACCCGCCTGTCGTTCTATAAGCGTATTGCCAGCGCGCAGCAGGAAGGCGAACTGGACGATTTGAAAGTAGAGCTGATCGATCGCTTTGGCCAGCTGCCGGATCCGGCGCGCAACCTGCTGGATATCGCCACGCTGCGCCTGCTGGCGAAAAAGATTGGCATCCGGCGTGTTGAAGCGAGCGAGAAAGGCGGCTTTATCGAATTTGCGGAGAAAAACAAAGCTGACCCGGCCTGGCTGATTGGCCTGTTACAGAAAGAGCCGCAGAACTGGCGACTGGACGGCCCGACTAAGCTGAAGTTTATTCGCGATCTTGGCGAGCGTAAGCTGCGTATAAAGTGGGTTCGTGAGTTTATGGGCCAGGTGCTGGAAAACGCCGCCTGACGGGAAAGCCGCGCGGCGGCCGTTGAAAATCTACCGGCAGGGTTTTATTTGCCGGTAGATTCAGTAAGCGGTGCCGCCTTCCTCAACGGCTTACTGACGACCCGCTACAGACCTTTGCAACAACCCTATTCATCGTTTGTGGATATTCCCAGCATAAAACCATCTATCTCTTCGATTTTTATCCTGAGCAGACCATTTTTGTGATGCGAGAATTTTTCCGATCCCAGCCGGAAGGCCACATCTGTCAGATGCAGAAAATTAAGGGGCACTGACGCTTCATCATCTTCGGGCGTGTAATACTCTTCGCCGGTACGCTTGAAATAGTTCGCTATGGCGTGATCGACGGTTCCTTCCTGCGCATCGCCAAAGAACTCGGCGATTTTTTCGTAGTATTCCTTGCCGGATATGGTATTTCCCGTTACCAGAGCGCCTTTAACAAACAGCGTAACGCCCAGGCCCACGCCCAGTTTGCTGGCAATGTTAGCAATGAAGTTTAGATCGGCGTCTCGCATTTTACTGGCGAACACGTTACTCATTTCACTTTGTTCAGACATACCTTTCTCCTTGCCGTCATGAAGGGAATTTATCAACTACCTTAATGAGTTTAGTGGATAACGGGTGGCTGACCAGTCAGATACGGTAGCCGACTCTGTCTCACCCGCAGTGCGGGTTATTTTTACTCGTCGAGTGAACGAAACAGGCAGGGCTGACAGGGATGTTGCGAAAGTATATGAGCGCACCGTAAGGCGATTGCGATTCCGTCTATAGCGGATTCAGCCTGTGCCGGTGGCTTAGAATAAGTTTAATGCGATTAATGCATTTTCTCGCCGGGCCGTATATTGCTGGCGGAGCAGCACTGTTTAACCGGGGAGGAATGCCAGGCCAATTTGTTCACCTAATAGGAACTGAGCGACCAGACAGAACAGACAGAACAGACAGAACAGACAGAACAGACAGAACAGACAGAACAGACAGAACAGACAGAACAGACAGAATAATATGGATCAACGTGAAAGAGAGGAATAGTAATCCTGTATCCTCTGTAAAATAGCGCTGAGTTCACTTTTCGGCAGGCATGCTTCAGCCACGGTCAGTTTCCTTTCAGCCACCCATTCATAGCGGTCACCCTGCTCTTTAGGTACAAGGCGCTGCGTTTTAGCCGCCAGCACTCTGACCATCAGACCATCGGAGACGGCAAACACAGACACGCCGCTTTCTGAAATATTTTCTGTTTCTGCGCGGTAAAGGTTACTGCCTTCCGGGTATTCTTCTTCTGCCCTACTTTCCGGCCAGGTCAGGCTGTATAAAGAGTTGAAGGCTTCAGGCGCGGGCATCGCGTAAACATCCGCATTTAGCGACGGCGTAGAAAGAGCATGGGCGGGATCCAGCAGTGTATTGACGTCCACGCAAAGCGTCGCCGTTCTTACATCCTGCGGAAAAAAATTGCCGTTAATGCTGTAATAAAAAAAGCCGTTATAAAAAGCGGTGTCCGGAGGGTTCCAGTCAGGAATACATTCAACAAAAATCGCAAAGCGATAAGGGTCGCCAAAAAACATCTGTTTCACCTGCTCTTAAATAAATCCGTTTTATTACAGTGCTCTTTTTCGCAAAAAAAATCCCGACCTTAGCCGGGATTCATGCAGAACCAAATCAGAAGCGATAGCCAAGGCCGATATTAAAACCGTTTATCGCAACGTCATCACTAAATTTAACGCGGGTGCCTTCATAACCAATATTAACGGCCAAAGACTCTGTCGGGTTAATGACCACGCCCGCGCCATAAGCAAACGACGTTTTGCTTTCGCTGTATTCTTCTGAAAATTCCTGAAAGTACGTCGTTTTATCGTCCACTTTGGTATGCGCCATACCGGCCAGCGCGTAAAGGCTGACATAGTCATTGATACGGTACGCAGGGCCAGCCATAAAAGAGTAATATTTTACGTCTATCTTGCCTTTATACCAATCGTCCTCATCAAACCCGTCACTCCCTTCAGAATAGCTGTCGTCGCCCTTCATATAGCTGAAAGAACCTATTAAGCTGACGGGTGAATCCCATTCATAGCGGTACTGAACGTTAACGCCACGGATATTTTTAAAATCTTCAACCTTGCTCTGTGCATAGCCAATTGACACGGTATGATTATCAGCCATTACGCCGGTACTGATAAACAGGCCGCTGCAAAGCAGCGCTAATGCGGTAACTTTTACTTTCATCTTTAATTCCTTTTTTTACTGAGCTGATTTAACCCCTTTATTTCGCGAGGGATTATGCTGTTTGTAGTGTCGACACGTCATCAAAAAATTATTACGTATCAGACGGGTATTGTTGAGCTATCCGGTTATTTGTATTGCGTGTTAACCAGATGGCTTTTTAATTTTCGTGCGTCATCTTCTTGCAGACAGGTAACCCTGCATCATATTCCGCGTCAGGTTTTCTTTATCGGCTCATTGATGGCTTTTATCGTCAAAAGGCAGCATTTTTCCCATCGAGATTAAGCCGATGACCACCCGAGTATTTTCATTTAAGAGAATCTTTCGTGTTCTGCCCTCTGTTGCCATCGCATAGGCAGTGCCGTATCTACTGACGCTTAAACAGCCTTTTTGCGCGCGCCAGGCTCTTCCATATGGCCAAACAATATCATCAATAATATTGTAACAAATTATGTGCATCGCGTTTCGATGCGCACATTATGCACCTGATATAAAAAATCTCAAGAAAAAATGTAGGAAAACTTACATAAAACTTACGTTAAGATTATTTATAATGGGCGAAATGAGTATAAACATTAACCTTTTCTGAAGTGCAAAGAAGGTTGAACCGAAAGAGTAGATACTCTCTTCGGTTCAGTAGGGCGTGAAAAATAAACATAAAAAAATTATAATTCAACATTATATAAAAAATACAGAGAAATGATTTTTACTGAAGCCTGCATTTCAGGTTGAAGCGGTAGGCACTGCGCCTGCAGCGGGCAAGCCAAAACTTTATGTAACCTCTAAAGAAGCATTAACTTAACTTAAGCCAAACTAAAGCACCAATAAAGGAAATCACTTTTCAAGAAAGGTCAACCGTACTTTAGTTGAATTAAGAATAAACCTGATTTACTGAGCTCAAACAGAGCGTGGGGATCGGTGACAGATGGTCTTAAGAACTTATGCCGCTTATCGCATTGCACGTCGCCAGCAGCGTACCTTTTGTCACGGCACTTCGCTCAGATTTTACGCCTGACGCCCGAATAAAGCTGCCTTACGGTTCACGCCTGTACAGAGCTGCTGCGCGATAAAATAGCCGCCGCCCCGCCCGAAGCCTGCGCCGTGTCCGGCACTGCATACGCTTTCAGGTTCGCCTTATCATTTAATCAATCTATAAAGTTGGGACGCGGCAGCATGGTTAGTTTATAAATGACCCGCACTGCACATTGCCCGCGCTGATATTTGGCTAAATAAATAGCGCCTCACCAGGCTTTGTTATCCGGATTCTGTACCTGGCGATTTACCTGTCGGGCGGCTGCGCCAGAGCTTCCTCTTCAGGCGCACGGCGCCTGCCCTGACAAAGCATGCGCCACCTTACTGGAAATCATGTTATTAAGCGGCTGCACCTCAATATACTTAAGCCCAGGTTCGGGTTACGATAGAACAGGAAAGGTTATTTATCCGTACTGGAGAAGACAGCCCGGTATTATGTTGCCTTCCACTGAAATGATGGAATTTTCCTGAGGCTATTATTGTGATTAAAAACAACACGGATATAAGTAAGTTTTTGAGTTACGTTTTGCGCCATCAGCCAGAGGCCGTTGGTTTAACTTTGGACAAAAATGGATGGGCGGAGCTGACTGACCTTATTGTTTGCGCAGAGCAACAAGGTTATTTACTTAGCGCCGCGATTATACAGGAGGTTGTTGCCAGCAGTGACAAAAAGAGATTCACTCTTTCAGAAGATGGGTTGCGCATTCGGGCAGCACAGGGGCATTCAACGCAACAGGTTGATATAGCCTATAAGGAGAAAACGCCTCCAGCTATTTTATATCACGGAACAGCCGACCGCTTTATAGAAGCCATTCGTGAGCAGGGCCTTATCCCTATGTCCCGCCAGTACGTACATCTTTCGTCTGACGAAGTTACAGCGATTCAGGTAGGAAAACGTCACGGTAAGCCTGTAGTGCTAAAGATAAAAGCTTTGGATATGTATGAAAAAGGCTTTCGTTTTTATCAGGCTGAGAACGGCGTGTGGTTATCAAACTCCATTCCTTATGAGTTTATCCAGGAGTCATGATTTTCCTGCTCGTTTCTTTTTTCTGTACCACCTGCTGGCTGCAGCGTATTTGCTCCCGCACTCAGCGGCGGTCCTGCAACAGGGCTTGCCTGTGGCCGACGAAGGGTCTGCTGGATGTGGGCTGACGAGATCCGCCAGTGACGGAACGCTGGTTGTGCATGCTAGCCCTGAACCAGGATGGGAGGCGTCGGCTGGTGAGACGGTAGCAGTGACACTCTGCTTAACCGCATGGCACCACCTGGCGCAGACAAACCACGCCTGGGCGGGCATCAACTTTTAAGCGGAGGCCTTTTAGGCCGAAAACCGATTGGAGTTGGCCGAGTATTTGCACTGTGCCAGTATCGGCAGGGACGGCGGCCCCACCCCACAACCCAACGCGGATGCGCACGACATAATGCAGATTATCCGTATACGGACCGCTTATTGGGGGTTAGGTGAGTTTTGCGGCTTCCCGGGACAGGTGCGGATAGTCTCCCGCATTATGTTTATGGGCGTTCAGCCAGCTACTGACTATCAGAGGAACGCCGATGCGTGCTGCTGACCAGGCGACCATTGACCCCGCGCACTCCACACCTGATTAAGGCAGATCGTGGCAGGGAGGTAGGGACAGCATGAACATCACCTTCACACCCCAACCGATCCCAGCGTTGTCGATCAGCGGCAACATACCAGCCGGGCCAGGTTTTATTCCTGACACGCCGTTACAGCTCACGCTCCGACCCGATGGCCTGTGGATCTCCACCGTCACCGATTCGGCCACCCGGAACGCACTGTGTGAAGCCAGTCAGCAGCGGCGGGAATTGGGAGGATTTAGGGCTTAGCAGTAATACCCTTAGCCAGTTGACCTGCGCCTATAAAGTTGGCCGGGGGTCTGTATCACTCACAAAAAGATAAATTATCTATTTTCTTTATTTCTAACAGTAACTGCTTGTCCAGAGTAGTTTTATCTACTTGATTTAAAATATGACTTATCTTTTTTAAAGAAGATAAAACACCTTTTGCTTCCTTGTGACTTAAAGATGCGATTGATGATATTAATTGCCCATCGTAATCATCTCCGGCTAGAGGATCTTCTCGCAAGATCGATTCTGCTCTTGGTAATACATGAACTAAAAACAGATCCTGTCTTATAGCCCGAGCAATATCCCCAACATCCAACTCATCAAGCGGCGCATCTACGATACCGTTAAACCACTCATCAAGAGACGACCTGGTGTTAGGCTCATAATTACCGCCTTCCGCTATTAATAGATCCCTAAACGTTGTCATATGCCGTACCCTTTGATCGCCGATTCTATTTTGTTAATCGCTTCTGTTGCTCTTCCGTAAGCTGCCTGAGCTTCCGGATTATTAACATTCTTTAGCGTGTTTGCACAATTCCTTGAACCATTAAAGGTATCTTGCATCTTTTACATATGGCTCCAGTTTTCCCCACTTCCATTAGTTTTGGGAAGGGGATTGTTGTCCATATCTTTAAGAGAACCTGTAATGTCATGATCTTTAAAAGATTTTTAATCAGGTTGTCGATTTTTCTCATGGCACTTTCTTGCTTCTGATTCAGCTTAT
>DOOK01000239.1 GCA_003512805.1 Erwinia sp.
CGATACCAAAAAGCTTAACCGGCGAGTACTGGAAAAGCTGATTATGTCCGGCGCGTTCGACCGGCTTGGGCCTCATCGCGCGGCCCTGATGAGCGCGCTGAACGATGCGCTGAAAGCAGCGGATCAACATGCCAAAGCCGAGGCTATTGGTCAGGCGGATATGTTCGGCGTGCTGGCTGATGAGCCGGAGCAGATTGAAAAATCTTATGCCGACGTGACGCCGTGGC
The DNA here is from genome assembly GCA_003512805.1 of Erwinia sp. Classification (GTDB taxonomy): domain Bacteria; phylum Pseudomonadota; class Gammaproteobacteria; order Enterobacterales; family Enterobacteriaceae; genus Erwinia. Next base: position 228 of record DOOK01000239.1, read on the forward strand.
CGGAGCAGGTCAGGCTGGATGGCGAAAGAGAAACCTTAGGGCTTTACTTAACCGGGCACCCGATTAATCAGTATCTGAAAGAGATCGAGCGCTACGTGGGAGGAATGCGCCTGAAAGACATGCACCCGACCGAACGTGGCAAAATGACCATGGCCGTAGGTCTGGTGGTGGCGGCTCGCGTAATGGTAACAAAACGCGGAAACCGTATCGGTATTTGTACGCTGGACGATCGCTCTGGTCGTCTGGAAGTGATGCTCTTCACCGATGCACTTGATAAGTTCCAGCATTTGCTGGAAAAAGACCGTATCCTGATCGTCAGCGGACAGGTCAGCTTCGATGACTTCAGCGGCGGGCTTAAAATGACCGCTCGCGATGTGATGGACATTGATGAAGCCCGTGAAAAATATGCTCGCGGGCTTGCTATCTCGCTGACGGACAGGCAAATTGATGACCAGCTTTTAAACCGTCTCCGCCAATCCCTGGAACCTTATCGTTCGGGGACTATTCCGGTTCATCTCTATTACCAGAGAGAGGATGCGCGAGCGAGGTTGCGTTTTGGCGCAGCGTGGCGCGTATCGCCCAGCGATCGTTTATTAAACGACCTGCGGTCACTGATCGGGTCGGAGCAGGTGGAACTGGAGTTTGACTAAAACAGGAATATTATGAGTCTTAATTACCTGGATTTCGAACAGCCAATCGCAGAACTTGAAGCGAAAATTGACTCGCTGAAGTCGGTTGGCCGTCAGGATGAAAAACTGGATATTAATCTGGATGAAGAGATTCAGCGTCTGCGCGAAAAAAGCGTGGAGCTGACCCGTAAAATCTTCTCCGATTTAGGTGCATGGCAGATCGCGCAGCTGGCGCGTCACCCTTTGCGTCCTTATACGCTGGACTATGTCCGTAATGTCTTTACCGATTTCGACGAGCTGGCTGGCGATCGCGCTTACGCGGACGACAAGGCTATCGTTGGCGGGATTGCTCGCCTGGAAGGTCGTCCGGTGATGATCATTGGTCATCAGAAAGGTCGCGAGACCAAAGAGAAGATCCGTCGTAACTTTGGTATGCCGGCACCGGAAGGTTACCGTAAGGCACTGCGCCTGATGGAAATGGCCGAGCGCTTTAATATGCCGATCATCACCTTTATCGACACGCCGGGTGCTTATCCGGGCGTGGGCGCTGAAGAGCGTGGGCAGTCCGAGGCTATCGCACGTAACCTGCGTGAGATGTCTGGCCTGACCGTGCCGGTTATCTGTACCGTGATTGGCGAAGGGGGCTCTGGCGGCGCGCTGGCGATCGGCGTGGGCGACAAAGTGAATATGCTGCAGTACAGCACCTACTCGGTGATTTCGCCGGAAGGCTGTGCGTCCATTCTGTGGAAAAGCGCGGATAAAGCGCCGCTGGCCGCAGAAGCAATGGGCATTATCGCTCCGCGTCTGAAGGAACTGAAGCTGATCGATACGGTGATCCCGGAACCGCTGGGTGGCGCGCATCGCAATCCGCTGGTGATAGGCGCTTCGATGAAGGCACAGCTGCTGGCCGATCTGGCCGAGTTGGACGAGCTGACTAAAGAAGAGCTGCTGGACCGTCGCTATCAGCGTCTGATGAGCTACGGCTACGCCTGATAGCGGTGACTCGCGGCAAGAGCGGGTTCTGAGCAATGCGCTGTCTGAGTTGAGGCAGCGGAGCGTTCAGGGCCCGCTTTTTTTATTGGGTGGGCAAACACAGCCCTGGCGCGAATTCGCATAAGGCCGATGGTAAAAGGAACTCGCTTCCACCGTGACCTCCTGCTGGGAAAGCTATTTCGCACTTCAGCACGCGTGCCACCATGCCATCGCTAAAGGCCGCCTGACTTGGTTAAATCGAATCAGCGGCCCTCTCCCGGGAGCACAGCCTTAACCCGCTGGCTGAAAAATCCCTGCTTCTATCTGGGCTGGCGTGACTACGCCCGTATCCAACACCCAGCCGCTAATCAGCGAAGCCGGCGTAACATCAAAGGCCGGATTATAAACCTGTGCGTCCTGGGGCGCCCACTGCACTTCGCCAAAGCTCCCGGCTACACCCGTAACCTCGCTGGCGGCACGCTGTTCAATCGGGATCGCGTCGCCATTGGGACAGTGGGCATCCAGCGTGGTATGCGGTGCGGCTACGTAGAAGGGAACGTTATGGTAGCGGGCCAGTACTGCCAGACTGTAGGTGCCAATTTTGTTCGCCACATCGCCATTCGCGGCGATACGATCTGCGCCGACCCAAACGGCATCCACCTGGTTTTTCGCCATCAGGCTTGCTGCCATGCTGTCGCAGATAAGCCTGTAGGGCACGCCCAGCTCACCCAGCTCCCATGCCGTCAGGCGGCCGCCCTGTAATAACGGGCGCGTCTCATCTACCCACACCTTTTCCACCCGGCCTTCCTGCCAGCCACGCGCTATCACGCCCAGGGCGGTGCCAACGCCAGCCGTTGCCAGCCCCCCGGTATTACAATGAGTCAGCAGGCGGCTGCGCGGTTTGATTAGCCTGGCGCCTGCCGCCGCGATGTTGTCGCACAGCACTTTATCTTCCTCTACCAGGCGTAACGCCTCGAAAGTCAGCGCGGTGACATAATGTTCCTGCGCCAGCGCCAGCTTCATCCGATCCAGATTGTTCATCAGGTTTACGGCGGTAGGGCGCGAGGCGCGTAGCACTTCCAGCGCCTCGATCAGCGCCGGTTGAGGCATCCCGTTTTCTGCCAGCAGGGCCAGCAGCAGGCTGGCTGAAAGCCCAATCAGCGGCGCGCCGCGCACCCGCAGCGTTTTAATATGATCGACCAGCGCCGCAACATCCGGCGTCGCACACCAGATTTTCTTTTGCGGCAGCGCCTGCTGGTCAAGGATCCAGAGCTGGTTGTCACGAACTTGTAGGCTGGTTGTACTCAGTGTTTGCATGAAGGTTAAATCCCGGTTGCATGGTCAGGTCATATTGTGCCAACATGCTTGGTGGATGTATAGACGTCTGAACGGCCCGTTCCGCAACAGGCAGCAGGCAAGATAACCGTTGGAGGGTGAGTTAATGTCGCAATATCGTACGTTCACCGCAGCTGATGCCGTGGAATATGCCCGTGAATTTGGCGGCCTCGCCGACCCGCAAAGCCTGGTCAGTTCGCAGGAAATTGGCGACGGAAACCTTAACCTGGTTTTTAAAATCTTCGATTGTGACGACGTCAGCCGGGTTATCATCAAGCAGGCCTTACCCTACGTGCGCTGCGTGGGTGAATCCTGGCCGTTAACGCTCGATCGCGCCCGCATCGAGGCCGAAGTGCTGCAAATTCACGGTAAGCTCTGCCCGGCACATACGGTAAAAATGCTGCATTACGATCCTGAGCTGGCGGTCATGGTGCTGGAAGATCTTTCCAGCCACGCCATCTGGCGCGGGGAGCAGATAAAAGGCATTCCTTACCCGCAGGCCGCCGCGCAGCTGGGCGAATATCTGGCGCAAACGCTGTTCCATACTTCCGATTTTTATCAGGCTCCTGATAAGAAAAAAGCCGATGTTATCCGTTTTACCAACCCCGAAATGTGCGGCATTACGGAAGAACTTTTCTTCAATGAGCCTTATGAAATCCATGAGCGCAACGGCTATCCCCGGGCTGTAGAGCCGCTGGTGGCCCAGCTCCGTACCGATGATGAGCTGCGGCATAAAGTTGCCGCCCTTAAACACCATTTTTTGTCCCATGCGGAAGCGCTGCTGCATGGCGACGTGCACAGCGGGTCGATTTTTGTCACTGAAAACAGCCTGAAGGTTATTGATGCGGAATTTGGTTTTTACGGCCCGATGGGCTTTGACGTCGGCAGCGCGTTAGGTAATCTCCTGCTCAATTATTGCGCGCTCCCCGGCCTGTTGGCTCCGCGTGAAGCGGCTGACGCGAGGGAGAAACGTCTGGAAGAGGTGCGGATAACCTGGCAGAGCTTTGCTGAAGGTTTTCTGTCACTGGCCGCCGAAAAGTCACGCGATCGCGCGCTGGCTTATCCAGGCTACGCCGCCGGGTTTCTGAATAAAGTCTGGCGCGATACGTTGGGCTACTGCGGAACAGAGTTGATCCGTCGTACCGTCGGCATGTCGCAGGTTGCCGATATCGGCACCATTCAGGATGAAGCGATGAAAGTGGAGTGCATTCGCCAGGCGATAACGCTGGGCAGAACGCTGATACTGGCCGCCGAGCGTGTGGAAAACATTGATGCGCTGATTGCACGAGTACGGCAGAACGGCTGAGGCGTTAAGCAGGGGGGGGTAACAGGCGTGGCTTACGCCATTTTT
>DOOK01000240.1:0-5376 GCA_003512805.1 Erwinia sp.
CAATGCCTTTCCTTTAAGTAGCCTTATGCCTAACCAGCCACCACACAGCGACAGTAAACAGGTGCCGGCCACAGGTAATGTTACCCAAAGCAGGTAATCAGGCTGCCATGGAAAATCAAAGACCTTACGCTGTAGTCCCCATAATGCCACCTCAGCCCCCAGCGTAGCCGCGATGCCTGACACACAACCCAACAGCGCAAACTCGCACCACAACGTATTCCTCAACAGCTTTTTCCCGGCGCCCAGCGTCCGGTAGACCACCAGTTCCTGCCTGCGCTGACGCATCCCAACCTGGATTTGCGCCAGCAATAGCAGAATACCGCAGGCGGTAACCAGCACGACCATGATTTCCAGTGCCTGACTGACCTGTGCCAGCACCTGCCCTATTTGCCGCAGAATAGTGCCTATATCCAGCAGGCTGAGCGTAGGAAAGGTTCGGTTCAGCTGCGCCAGCAGCGCATTATTATTATCAAGGCGAAAGCTGGTCAGCCAGGTTTGCGGCTGTCCTTCCAGCGCACCGGGCGGAAAGATAAAGAAAAAGTTAGGCTTAAGGCTTTCCCAGTCCACTTTACGCAGGCTACTAATTTTTGCGGAGAAGGTTTGCGTATCGCCGGTAAAGGTCAGCGTATCACCAGGCTTTACGCCCAGCCGGTCGGCCAGCGCGGCTTCTATTGAGACTTCCCCCTGTTTTGGCGGCCAGCTTCCACCGACTAACGGGTTATGATCGGGCAATTTTTCAAGCCAGGTCAGGTTAAGCTCGCGATTCAGGGCATTATCCAGCGCCGGATCGGCTGGACGCTGATTAATCGACGTTAACCGCGCCCTGACAATCGGATAAAAGGTTTTCGGTTCGACCTGATGCTGCTCCAGGAAAGCACGTACCGAAGGGATCTGATCCCCGGTTAAATTAAGGAGAAAATAATTAGGGCTGTCGGGTGGGAGCTGCTGCTGCCAGCGATCGAGCAGATCGCCACGCATCACCAGCAGCAGGGCCAGCAACATAAAAGAAAGCGAAAAGGCAGCCAGCTGGCTGAACGTCGCCGAGGGCTGACGCAGCAGCCGGTTGACCGCCAGCCGAAACGCCAGGTTTCGCACACGCAGGCGCCGCAGCACCAGTAAAGCGCCCCACCCCAGCCCGCCCAGTAGCAGCGTCAACAGCAGGATGCCGGCGATAAGCGCCCAGAGCAATTTGCTGCCGCCGACCAGCAGCGCGAGCAGAACCACTATCGTTAGCCCCATGACCGGCAGATAAAATTTCAGCGGCCAGACGGAAGCGATAACATCGCGTCGCAGCACCCGAAGCGGCTGGGTAGCCAACAGCAGGCGATAAGGCCGCAGGCCGACCAGAAAGGCGATAGCGAACAGCGATCCCGTTGCCCACAGCCAGGGCCAGAAACTGGCCGCCGGGAGGTCACCAGGCAGTACCGGCCGCAGCATATGCAGCAGCAACGCCTCAAAACCTTTCCCCACGATGCTGCCACAGAAGGCCGCCAGCAGCAGTACCGCCAGCCACTGGCCGACAATCAGCTTGCGCAAAGCCGCTCTGTTAGCGCCCAGCGTTTTCAGGACGGCCACCAGATCGTAGCGGCTGCGGCAATAGTGGTTCATGGCGACCACAACGGCGGCAATCGCCAGCATCAGGGTCAGCAGGGCCGAAAGCAGTAAAAATTGCTGTGCGCGCTGCATCGATTTGCCAAGAGCGTCTTCCGAGTTTTCTACGCTAATCCAGCGCTGTTCAGGTTGAATATGCGCAGAGATAAAACGATCGTAATTCGCCAGTTGCGAAGGCGTTCCGGCAAATTTATAACGCCACGTCACCCTGCTTCCGGGCTGGACTGCGCCGGTCTTTTTCACATCGGCCAGATTCATCAACAAACGGGGCGCGGTTTGAAAAGGGTTAAAACCCGCGTCCGGTTCCTGGACGACCTCACCGGCCACGTGCAGCGTGGCGTCGCCCACCTCCAGCTGACTGCCCGTTTTCAGATTCAACAACGCCAGCAGTCGCGGCGCGGCCAGCACGGTACCTGCTGCGGGCCGCAGCCCGGCGGGTTCGGTAGCAAGTTTGCCAAACATCGGATAACGGTCGTCTACGGCCTTCACGGCGGCCAGTTGCGGCATGTCGCCCGCAAAGGTCATGGTCATAAAGGTCAGCTGGCGGCCCACCTGCAATCCTTCGCGGCGGGCCTCATCCAGCCAGTTTTCAGGCACCTCACGGGAACTTTGCAGCGTACGGTCTCCCGCCATATAGTCGCGGCTTTGCTGAGTCAGGCCCTTTTCCATCCGATCGCTAAGTGACCCCAGCGCCAGCACACAGGCTACCGCCAGCGTCAGCGCCAGCCAGACGATCAGCAGCGAAGGCGATTTCCACTCCCGCCAGAACCAGCGCCAGATCATACTTCCTCCTGAAGTTTACCGTCTCGCATTCTTAATCGACGATCGCAGCGGGCGGCCAGCTGCTCGTCGTGGGTAACCAGGATCAGGGTGGTGGCGAAATCGCGATTCAATGAAAACAGCTGCTCAACTATCCGCTCGCCCGTCTGGCGATCGAGATTGCCGGTTGGCTCATCAGCGAACAGCAGGGCCGGCCGGCCGCTGAAAGCCCGGGCCAGCGCCACACGCTGCTGTTCGCCACCGGAAAGCTGTGAAGGCAGATGGGTCAGACGCGCCGACAGCCCCAGCTGGCCAAGCAGGCTTTTCGCCTGTTCGCGGCTTTGCGCCTCACTTTCGCCGCGCAGCAGTGCCGGAAGCTGTACGTTTTCCAGCGCGTTGAGCGTCGGCACCAGCATAAAAGACTGAAAGACAAAACCAACGCTTCTGGCACGCAACGCCGCCCGTTGCTCCTCATCCATTTCATGTAAAGGCGATCCCAGCAAAAACACCTCGCCTTCGCTGCCGTCGTCCAGACCGGCCAGAATGCCCAACAGCGTCGATTTGCCGGAACCGGACTCGCCGATCAGGGCAAGCGTTTCGGCCGGTTTGACAACCAGCTCAACTCCGGTAAGGATGGAAAGCTGATGCTCACCCTGACCGACGGATTTACTAAGACGATGAACTTCAAGAATGTTTTCCGCTGGCATTACCTTATCCTGTTATTTTTGGCTCTGACGACGCTGCGCGCGACGGCGGCGGACAAATTGCTGGTGCTTGGCGACAGCCTGAGCGCGGGCTATCGCATGTCTGCCAGCGCCGCGTGGCCAGCGTTACTCAATGATAAATGGCAGAAATCTCCCGTCATTATTAACGGTAGCATAAGTGGCGATACCGCGGCGCAGGGGCTGGCGCGCCTGCCTGCGCTGCTAAAACAACATCAGCCCCGCTGGGTACTGATCGAGCTGGGTGGAAATGATGGTCTGCGAGGTTTCCCTCCTCAGCAGCTGGAGCAGCAGCTGGGACAAATTATCGGTCTGGTGAAAGCGGCTGGCGCACAGCCGCTGCTGATGCAGGTTCGCCTGCCGCCTAACTATGGTCGGCGCTATACCGAAGCGTTCAGCGACGTTTACCCCAGGCTGGCGAAAGCCTTTTCTCTGCCGCTGCTGCCCTTTTTTATGGAGCAGGTCTACCTGAAGCCGGAATGGATGCAGCAGGACGGCATTCATCCCAATCCTGATGCGCAGCCCTTTATTGCCGATCTGATGGCAAAAACGCTGGCTCCGCTAGTTAACCATGAGTAAACGAGATTGCAGATCGCCTACAGGTAAAGTTATGCAAAAAACAATTGTGATTACCGGCTGTTCAAGCGGGATCGGTCTGGTCGCTGCCAACGATTTGCTGCGACGCGGTTACCGAATTTTGGCCGTCTGTCGCAAAGCAGAGGATGTTCGGCGAATGGACGAACTGGGTTTTACCGGTGTAGAAATGGACCTCAACAGCAGCGAAAGCGTTATTCGCGCGGCAGAACGCATTCTTGCTTTAAGCGATAACCGGATTTTTGCGCTGTTTAATAACGGTGGCTATGGCGTTTACGGCACGCTTACCGCTATCAGCCGCCAACAGATGGAGCAGCAGTTCGCTACTAATTTTTTCGGCACGCATCAGCTGACGATGCTGCTGCTGCCCGCTCTTCGGGCCAGCGGCGACGCGCGCATTATCAACACCAGCTCAGTAATGGGGCTGATTGCCACACCGGGACGCGGTGCCTATGCGGCCAGCAAATATGCGCTGGAGGCCTGGTCCGACACGCTGCGCATGGAGCTGCACGGTAGCGGTGTTCAGGTCAGCCTGATTGAACCGGGGCCGATAAAAACCCGTTTTACCGATAATGTGAAGCAGACTGAACAGGAGAATCCGGTAGAAAATCCGGGTATCGCCGCCCGCTTTACGCTGCCGCCGGAGGCTATCCTGCCGAAGCTGCGCCATGCGTTGGAAAGCCCCCGGCCACGCTTGCGTTATCCTGTTACGTTAGTCGCTCATGCCATTACGCTACTGCGACGTCTGCTGCCGGGCCGGATGCTGGATCGCATTTTGCGCGGTAAACCGGCGTCGACGTCAACAAAACCTTGAAGCCCGGGCATCTGCCCCAATAAAGTAAGAAACCCAGGACAAAGAGACGAATTCATGTCACCACAAGCTGCTATTGTCACTATTAATGAAAGCAACCTGCATCAGACGCTTGAGCAGTCGATGCAGCTGCCCGTGCTGTTTTACTTCTGGTCTGCACGCAGCCAGCATTGTCAGGAACTGACGCCGTTGCTGGAGCGCCTGGCGCAGGAGTACGCCGGTCAGTTTATTCTTGCCGAGCTGGACTGCGATGCGGAGCCTGCCGTTGCCCAGCAGTTTGGCCTGCGTGCTATACCCACCGTTTATCTGTTCCAGAACGGTCAGCCGGTAGACGGTTTCCAGGGCCCACAGCCGGAAGAAGCCGTACGTGCACTGCTGCATAAAGTGCTGCCGAAAGAAGAAGAGCTGAAGGCGCAGCAGGCTATGCAGCTGGTGCAGGAAGGTAAGCCGCTGGACGCGCTGCCGCTACTTAAAGAAGCCTGGCAGTTAAGCAATCAAAACAGTGAAATGGGCTTTCTGCTGGCCGAGGTGTTAATCAGCCTTAACCGCAGCGATGAAGCGCAGGCGGTGCTGGACGTGGTGCCCTTACAGGATAAAGATACCCGCTATCACGGGTTAATCGCCCAAATCGATTTGCTGAAACAGGCAGCCGACACGCCGGAAATCCAGCAGCTGCAGCAGCAAATTGATGCCGATCCGGGCAACGCTGAACTGGCGGCTAAGCTGGCCGTACAGCTGCATCAGGTCGGTCGTAACGAAGAAGCCCTGGAGCTGCTGTTCAGCCATTTGAAAAAAGATTTGGGCGCGGCGGACGGCCAGGCGCGTAAAATCCTGCAGGAGATCCTGGCGGCACTGGGAACGGGCGATGCACTGGCGGCA
>DOOK01000240.1:5549-10856 GCA_003512805.1 Erwinia sp.
GATGCACTGGCGGCAAAATATCGTCGCCAGCTCTACTCTCTGCTTTATTAAAAAAGCATACGGGCTGAACGAATCAGCCCGTTTTTAACAATCCGGAGGTTATATGTTGACTGTTATCCCCGTAATTATCCTTGTCGCCCTGGTGATTGTCTGGTCCGGCATCAAAATTGTGCCGCAGGGCTATCAGTGGACGGTGGAACGTTTTGGCCGCTATACCAAAACCCTCCAGCCCGGTCTTAATCTTCTGGTGCCATTTATGGATCGTGTTGGTCGCAAGATCAACATGATGGAACAGGTACTGGATATTCCTTCCCAGGAAATTATCTCGAAAGATAACGCCAGCGTGACTATCGACGCCGTCTGCTTTATTCAGGTTATTGACTCGCCTCGTGCGGCTTACGAGGTCAGTAACCTTGAGTTGGCTATCGTTAATTTAACCATGACCAACATGCGTACCGTGCTGGGTTCAATGGAGCTGGATGAGATGCTGTCGCAGCGCGATAACATCAATACCCGGCTGCTGCGGATTGTGGATGAAGCCACGAATCCCTGGGGCGTTAAAATTACCCGCATTGAAATTCGCGACGTGCGGCCGCCAGCGGAGCTGATTGCCTCCATGAACGCACAGATGAAGGCGGAGCGTACCAAGCGTGCCGATATTCTGGAAGCGGAAGGCGTTCGGCAGGCCGCGATCCTGCGAGCGGAGGGCGAGAAGCAGTCGCAAATTCTCAAGGCTGAAGGTGAGCGCCAGTCCGCTTTCCTTCAGGCTGAAGCCTGGGAACGTAGCGCGGAAGCGGAAGCACGCGCCACTAAAATGGTATCAGAGGCCATTGCCGCCGGGGATATTCAGGCTATCAACTACTTCGTGGCGCAGAAATATACCGATGCGCTGCAGAAAATCGGCACATCGCAAAGCAGCAAAATGATTATGATGCCGCTGGAAGCCTCCAGCCTGCTAGGGTCTATCGCGGGGATATCGGAACTGTTGAAGGAAACCAAAAAAGATCGGGGGGCATAATGGCCGACCTGTTAGCGAATCCCGCCTGGCTTTGGCTGTCGCTGGGCGGCATTCTGCTTGCTGCCGAGATGCTGGGTGCCAGCGGCTACCTGCTCTGGAGCGGCGTTGCCGCCGTACTGGTCAGCCTGCTGGTCTGGCTGGTGCCGATCCCGTGGGAATGGCAGGGACTGTGCTTTGCCGCTCTGACCATCCTTGCTGCGCTGTGGTGGTACTACTGGCTGCGCGGCCGCGATCGTAAACAGCCCCCTTCTGCGCTTAATCAGCGCGGTAGTCAGCTTATTGGCGCCTCATTACAGCTGGAGGAAACGCTGCGTGACGGCATAGGGCATATCCGCGTTGGCGACAGCAGCTGGCGCGTACAGGCTACGGAGAACCTTCCTGCCGGTACGCCAGTTACGGTGGTGGCTGTAGAGGGCATCACGCTGCGCATTGTCAGGCGGGATGTCGATAAGAAGTAAGCGGCTTATTACGTTCGGCATTTTATCTGCCATCAGCAAAATGGCCTTCCGAAACCCGGCCGATAGACGCAAAGATTCCAGCTTTGTTTATCCGGCACGCCTTTATATCGAATCATCCGGCAGGTTATGCGGCATGTCTTTATATCGGGACATCCGGCAGGTTATCCGGCATGGCCCGTTGCTGCCATGTCGGTCGCACCAGTCTAACGCACCCTGCTCTGCTGACAGCAGCCGGCCAGATTATCCATGATAGGGCAACTGGCGCCCTCATCGCCCGGACAGCTGGCCGCCAGCGCCAGCAGCCGTTCGCGCATCAGGTTCAGCTCGTTGATATGCGCTTCGATCTCCGCCACTTTATTCAGCGTTCTGGCCTTCACCTCGGCGCTATGGCGCTGCGGATTGTGAAAAAGCGAGAGCATTTCACGGCATTCCTCCAGGCTAAAGCCTATCTGGCGTGACTGGCGCAGCAGCGTCAGCTCTTCCAGATGTTTTGTGGTGTAGTGGCGATAGCCGTTTTGACCGCGTGATGGCGCGGTCAGCAAGCCTTTCTCTTCATAAAACCGGATGGCCTTGCTGGTCAGGCCGGTTTTTTTAGCTACGTCGCTAATATGCATATACGGGTCCGCCTGTCTGGTATCGCTTAATTTTAGCACTCTTCATGCCGCGACTAAAATTGTCCATGTCAGCCAGAGACAAACTTGACCTTACCCTTAATGGAAGGTTTATCCTTAACCCGATAGTTAACCCTTTCTGACTAAGTAAAGGAGTTTGTATGTCACAAACAACGGTATTAAAACTGGATGGCCTTACCTGTGGTCATTGCGTAAAAAGAGTTAAAGAAACGCTGGAGCAGCGTGAAGATGTGGCTCAGGCCGATGTTTCCCTGCAGGAAGCCCGCGTAACCGGAGATGCCTCGCCAGATACGCTAATCGCCGCGATAGAACAGGCAGGCTATCAGGCAGTGCTGACGGACGACGCACGCCCAAAGCCTGAACCGCTGACAGTATCAGAACCCCAGCCGGAAGCGCTGACGGCGGCCCCTTCTCAGCTTCCGGCGAACGATGACAGTTTTCACCTCTTAATAGGGGGCATGAGCTGCGCCAGCTGCGTAAGTCGCGTAGAACGTGCACTGCAGCAGGTACCAGGCACGCATCAGGCGCGCGTAAATCTTGCGGAGCGTAGTGCACTGGTAATGGGCGATGTTTCGCCCATCGCGCTTATTGAGGCGGTCCAAAAAGCAGGCTATGAAGCTGAAATTATTGAAGATGAAAGTAAGCGCCGCGAAAAACAACAGCAAACAGCCCTGACAGCGATGCGCCGTTTTCGCTGGCAGGCGCTTCTGGCGCTGGCATTTGGTCTACCCCTGATGTTTTGGGGAATGGTCGGCGATAATATGATGTTAACCGCCGATAACCGTTCTATCTGGCTGGCGCTGGGCAGCGTTACGCTGGTGATTATGTTTGTCGCGGGCGGCCATTTTTATCGCAGCGCGTGGCGCAGTCTGCTGAACGGCAGTGCCACCATGGATACGCTGGTCGCGCTGGGTACCGCCGCAGCCTGGCTCTACTCCAGCGCGGTCACCCTGTGGCCCACTGTTTTCCCGGCAGAAGCTCGCCATCTTTACTATGAAGCGAGCGTAATGATCATTGGCCTGATTAACCTCGGTCATATGCTTGAACAGCGTGCGCGCCAGCGTGCCTCGCAGGCGCTGGAGCGGCTGTTGGATCTGACCCCGCCCGCTGCGCGGGTAGTGGTTGCCGGTGAAGAAAAAATGATGCCGCTCAGCGAGGTGACGCCGGGCATGACGCTACGCCTGACCACCGGCGATCGCGTTCCGGTCGATGGCGATATCGTACAGGGGCAGGCCTGGCTGGATGAGGCCATGTTGACCGGTGAGGCATTACCGCAGGAGAAAAGCCCGGGCGACAAGGTCCACGCGGGCACGGTAATGCAGGACGGCAGCGTGCTTTTCACCGCCAGTGCGGTGGGGAAAAATACCACGCTGTCGCGAATTGTGAATCTGGTTCGCCAGGCGCAAAGCAGCAAGCCTGAGCTTAGTCGCCTGGTAGACAAAATTTCCGCGATCTTTGTGCCGACCGTGGTTGCTATTGCGTTGCTGAGCGCGGCCGTGTGGTACTTCATTGGCCCTGCACCGCAGCTTGTCTATACCCTGGTCATCGCCACAACGGTGCTGATTATCGCCTGCCCCTGCGCGCTTGGGCTGGCCACACCGATGTCACTTACCGCTGGCATGGGTCGTGCCGCCGAATTTGGCGTGCTGGTGCGGGATGCGGATGCGCTGCAGCGCGCCAGCACCCTGGATACGCTGGTGTTTGATAAAACCGGCACCCTGACGGAAGGCAAACCTCAGGTCGAAGAAATTCTTTTATTTAACGGCACCGATGAACAGCAGGCACTCTCTCTGGCGGCCGCGTTGGAACAAGGCTCACAGCACCCGTTGGCCCGAGCCATTATTGAACGCGCCGCTGGCGCTATCACGCCCGACGTGATGGGTTTCCGTACGCTGGGCGGCATGGGCGTCAGCGGCCAGGTTCAGGGCGAGACCTGGTGGCTGGGAAATCGTACCCTGATGGCCCAACAGAACGTGGTCGATGAGGAAATGGACAAGGCGATTGCCTCCCGGGCCGCACAGGGGATGACGCCGGTACTGCTGGCGACGGGTAACCAGCTTAAAGCCATCTTTTTCCTGCGCGACACCCTGCGCCAGGAAAGTGTCGCCACGCTGAAGCTTCTGCGTGAGCAGGGCTACCAGCTGGTGATGCTGACAGGCGACAATGAAACCACCGCGCAGGCTATTGCCCGCGAGGCCGGACTGGATAATGTGATTGCCGGCGTGCTGCCGGACGGGAAAGCAGAGGCGATCAAAAAGCTCCAGCTGCAGGGTGCATGCGTGGCCATGATTGGCGACGGCATCAATGATGCTCCCGCGCTGGCGCAGGCGGATGTGGGCATTGCTATCGGCAGCGGCAGCGATGTCGCGATTGAAACTGCAGGGATTACGTTGATGCGTCACGATCTACACGCGGTAGTGGATGCGCTGGCCATAGCCAAAGCCACGCTGCGCAATATGAAGCAAAACCTGCTGGGTGCTTTTATCTATAACGCCTGCGGCATCCCGATTGCGGCGGGCGTGCTTTACCCGCTAACCGGCACCCTGCTCAGCCCGGTGGTGGCTGGCGCCGCGATGGCCCTTTCCTCGGTCACCGTGGTCAGCAACGCTAACCGCTTGCTGCGCTACCAGCCACCGAAGTGACGGGCAGTCTTGTCTGAAACCCCGGCTGGCGTCTGTCCTTCAGTGGGTTAAACCGTTAGCATAAAGAAAACTAACGGGGCGGAGCCTATGAAAAAATTATTGCAAAAGGCTGTCGCGCTGTGGCGCACTCTGTCGCCCATTAGCTATACCTATCCGGCGCAGGACCGGGTGCTCGACACCCGTCGTCTGCATCTGGTCGGCAGCATTCATATGGGTACACAGAACATGATGCCGCTGCCGGCAGTGCTGCAAGAGAAGCTGGCGCGGGCCGATGCGCTGATTGTCGAAGCGGATATTACTTCCGGCGCCTCGCCCTTCAGCGAAAGCGAAATCTGCCCGCCGCTGGCGGAGCGTCTTAGCGAGGGGGAATTACAGGAGCTTCAGCGTTACTGCCGCGAGGTCGCCATTGAGGCGGAAATGATCGATCGACTGCCCGCCTGGCAAATAGCGTTAATGCTACAGGCGCAGCAGGCGCAACGTCTTGGCCTGCGGACCGACTACGGTATCGATTTCCAGCTGCTGCGCGCGGCCCGGGCGCAGGGAAAAAAAATTATCGA
>DOOK01000107.1 GCA_003512805.1 Erwinia sp.
GGCCCTGGTTTCACCCGGCTTAACAAAGTAACGCCGCCCGGTTTCAAGCGAAATAAAGGGCATAAGCGTGATTCAGGAGTCGGCTTGTCGTTGTCCCCAATCGGCTATTTTTAAACGCTCAGAAGCCGTTTCGGATTTTTAATGGATTGTTTTGGCAGGAAAGATTTAAAAAATCTTTGATAAAAAAAACCCCCACATCATGTGGGGGAAGACAGGGATGGTGTCTATGGCAAGGAAAACAGGGGTACTCTGCTACTGCTTGCTGCCCGTACTGCTGACAGCCTGAAGCGGTGTTACATGCTGCACTTCCGTCAGCCGACGCATTTCGTTTATGCGCTGCTGGTGTTTCTGATTCAGAACGGCTTGCTGTGCCGGCGTTAGCAGGTGATACATCTGGTAGCGCACCCGCGCCATCTCGACCTGCCGCGCAACTTCTGCCTGAGCAATTTTGTCGACGCAGGCCTTGTAGCCCGCCTCATCAAATTTATCTGCAATAATCATTGCGTGCAGCCGTTCTAAATCGTTAATACTTATGGGAGAACGCTCATGCCGGGCCTGCTGCATCAAATCCCGTAACTGCTGACGCTGCTGTTCGGTGAGATTGATGCCGTCAAACATGTGGTTTTGCGGAACTTGCGCCATACTGCCTGGCACCGCGCTGCCCTGATGCATCTCGTCAAACGTCGTCACATCTGTAGCCCATGCGGCGGAGAAGCTGAGCATCAGCGCCGGAACCACAACGACGGCGGTAACTTTGCGCATCGTTAACTCCCAGGTTGGTTTCCATATTTCGATTCAACGAAAATCAGTCTACGGAGGCAGCTGCAAACATGCGTCAGGGGGTGTAAAACTACGTAAAGTCATGGATTGCGGGCATTCGTTCACGGTATTTTGCCTGTGGAGGGCGATAAAAAATGAATAAAATCCTGTTGGTTGACGACGATCGCGAATTGACTTCGCTATTGAAAGAATTGCTTGAAATGGAAGGGTTCGACGTTCTGGTAGCTGGCGACGGCGAGCAGGCGTTGGCCCTGTTGGATAGTTCTGTCGATCTGCTCCTTCTCGACGTCATGATGCCTAAAAAGAACGGCATTGATACGTTGAAAGAGCTGCGTCAGCAGCACCAGACGCCAGTCATCATGCTGACCGCACGCGGCAGCGAACTGGATCGAGTGCTGGGACTGGAACTGGGCGCGGATGACTATTTACCCAAGCCCTTTAACGATCGTGAATTGGTGGCTCGCATACGCGCGATTTTACGCCGCTCTAACTGGAGCGAACAGCAACAGCAGCATGACAGCAGTTCCCCAACGCTGGAGGTGGACCATCTTCGCCTGAATCCGGGGCGGCAGGAGGCCAGCTTTGACGAGGTGACGCTGGATTTAACCGGTACCGAGTTTACGCTGCTCTATCTGCTTGCGCAGCATCTGGGCCAGGTGGTTTCTCGCGAACATCTGAGCCAGGAAGTACTGGGTAAACGTTTAACGCCGTTTGACCGCGCCATTGATATGCATATTTCCAACCTGCGCCGCAAACTGCCGGACCGTAAGGATGGGCATCCCTGGTTTAAAACCTTGCGCGGCCGGGGCTATCTGATGGTTTCCGCTACATGATTTCCAGCCTGACCACCCGCATCTTTGCCATTTTTTGGCTGACCCTGGCGCTGGTGCTGATGCTGGTGCTGATGGTGCCCAAACTTGATACCCGTCAGATGACGCCGCTGCTTGATAACGAGCAGCGGCAGGGCACCATGATTGAACAACACGTCGAGGCGGAGCTGATGCAGGATCCGCCCAACGATTTAATGTGGTGGCGCAGGCTGTTTCGCGCTATCGACAAGTGGGCACCGCCGGGTCGGCGCCTGTTGCTGGTCACCAGCGAAGGACGGGTCGCTCTTCCGATCTATAACGAGATGCAGGTTATCCGCAATTTTATCGGTCAGTCCGATAACGCCGATCATCCGCAGAAAAAGAAATATGGCCGAACGGAAATGCTCGGACCGTTCTCCGTGCGCGACGGTGAAGACAGTTACCAGCTCTACCTGATCAGGCCTGCCGGCAGTTCGCAGCTGGATTTTGTCAATCTGCTGTTTGACCGCCCGCTGTTGTTACTGATAGTGACCATGCTGATTAGCTCGCCGCTGTTGCTCTGGCTGGCATGGAGCCTGGCAAAACCGGCGCGGAAGCTGAAGCACGCGGCCGATGACGTGGCCGCGGGTAACCTGCGTCAGCGCCCTGAGCTGGAAGCGGGCCCGCAGGAGTTTCTTGCCGCGGGCTCCAGCTTTAATCAGATGGTAAGCGCGCTGGAGCGAATGATGACCGCACAGCAGCGCCTGCTGTCAGATATTTCGCACGAGCTGCGTACGCCGCTAACGCGCTTGCAGCTGGCTACCGCGCTGATGCGCCGACGCCAGGGCGAAGGTAAAGAGCTACAGCGCATCGAAATGGAAGCGCAACGGCTGGACGGCATGATTAACGATTTGCTGGTGCTGTCGCGCACCCAGCACAAAAACGCATTGGTCAGCGAAGCGATGAAGGCCAATCATCTGTGGTCGGGTGTGCTGGATGACGCCCGTTTTGAAGCGGAGCAGATGGGTAAGACGTTGGAAGTGCCCTATCCGCCAGGACCCTGGCCGCTGTACGGTAACCCGAGCGCGCTTGACAGCGCACTGGAAAATATTGTGCGTAACGCGCTACGGTATTCCCATAGCCGTATCGTCGTCAGCTTCTCCGTGGATAAACAGGGCATCACTATCCACGTTGATGATGATGGCCCGGGCGTCAGCGCGGAAGATCGCGAACAGATCTTCCGACCGTTTTATCGTACCGATGAGGCGCGCGACCGGGAATCTGGCGGCACCGGTTTAGGACTGGCGATTGTGGAAACGGCCATTCAGCAGCATCGGGGCTGGGTGAAAGCGGATGACAGCCCGCTGGGTGGCCTGCGGCTAACGCTGTGGCTGCCGCTCTATACCAGCAACAGCTGAATTTGCTATGCTGCGGCCCTTGTGAACGAGGGCCGCCGCTGATGCTGAATATCGTACTGTTTGAACCTGAAATTCCCCCGAACACGGGCAATATTATTCGTCTGTGCGCCAATACAGGCTTCCGCCTGCACCTGATCGAACCGCTGGGTTTTACCTGGGATGATAAGCGCTTGCGCCGGGCCGGGCTGGACTACCACGAGTTTACCGCCGTCCAGCGCCACGCCGACTATGGCACTTTTCTGCAGGCCGAGCAGCCGCAGCGTCTGTTTGCGCTGACTACCAAGGGGACACCTGCGCACAGCGCCGTAAGCTATCAGAAAGGGGATTATTTGCTTTTTGGCCCGGAAACGCGTGGGCTGCCCAAAGAGATCCTGGACGCCCTGCCCGCCGCGCAGAAAATTCGTATCCCGATGCAGCCGGACAGCCGCAGCATGAACCTGTCGAATGCGGTTTCGGTGGTGGTTTATGAAGCCTGGCGCCAGCTGGATTACGCAGGCGCGCTGATTAAAGACTAAATACCGTCGCCGAACTCGAACCCCGGCACCATACCGTTAAAGTGCTGGTCCATTTCCATTGAAGGCTTTTCGCTACTGGGCTTACCGACGATGCGCGCCGGGACGCCTGCTGCCGTGGTATGCGGCGGAACGGGCTGTAGCACGACGGAACCGGCGCCGATCTTGGCGCCGCGCCCCACCTCAATATTGCCCAGCACTTTCGCGCCCGCCCCGATCATCACCCCTTCGCGGATTTTAGGGTGACGATCGCCGCTGGTTTTGCCCGTACCGCCCAGCGTGACCGATTGCAGGATAGAGACATCATCTTCAATGACGGCCGTTTCCCCCACCACAATTCCTGTTGCGTGATCGAGCATAATGCCGCGTCCGATTTTCGCAGCCGGATGAATATCTACGGCAAACGAGACGGAAATTTCATTTTGCAGGTAGACGGCCAGCGCGCGGCGGCCTTCGTTCCACAGCCAGTGACCGATGCGGTAAGCCTGCAAAGCATGAAATCCTTTCAGGTAGAGCAGCGGTGTAGAGTATTTATCAATAGCGGGATCGCGTTGGCGCACGGCCTGAATGTCGCAGGCGGCCGACTTGATCATAGAGGGGTCCTGCTTATAGGCTTCCTGTATGATTTCGCGGATAGCGATAGCAGGCATGATCGGATTAGCCAGCTTGTTCGCCAGCATATAGCTGAGTGCGCTGCCTAAATCATCGTGTTTTAACAACGTGGCGTGGTAAAAACTGGCCAGCATCGGCTCACATTCCGCCAGCGCGCGTGCTTCCTCTTTAATACTCTCCCAGACCGCTCCAGGCTCGACACACGACATGACTCTACTCCCCATCAAATAACAGAATACTGCGGCGCTTCCCTGTCTCAGCTGATGCTGTTTTCGTCTTTCCGTGTACGCCCAAGCAGACTTAATGCTGCCTCTCGCGCGTTTTTTTCGCAATACAATACCTGATAAATTTGCTCGGTTATCGGCATCTCTACGCCGCAGCGTCCGGCCAGCGCCCTGACTTCTTTGGTATTTCGGAATCCTTCCACCACCTGTCCGATGCTATTTTGCGCCGCCGTCACATCCATTCCCTGCCCCAGCATCATGCCAAAGCGGCGGTTGCGTGACTGATTGTCGGTACAGGTCAGCACCAGATCGCCCAGTCCGGCCATACCCATAAACGTGGCGGGATCGGCACCCAGCGCCACGCCCAATCGGGTCATCTCTGCTAACCCGCGGGTAATCAACGCCGTTCTGGCGTTGGCGCCAAAGCCGATGCCGTCAGAAATACCGGCGCCGATGGCGATAACGTTTTTTACCGCGCCGCCAAGCTGTACGCCGGTAAAATCAGGATTGTTATATACGCGGAAACTTTTGCCACAGTGCAACAGCTGCTGTAAATCATCGGCAAAGGCTGCGTCCGTTGCGGCGAGGGCAATCGCCGTCGGCATGCCTGCCGCCAGCTCTTTGGCAAAAGTAGGGCCGGATACGATCGCCAGCGGCAGATCGTCGCCCAAAATTTCGCGCGCCACGTCCTGCAGCAGCCTTCCGGTCTCTTTTTCAAGGCCTTTGGTTGCCCAGACAAGGCGAGAATCGCTACGCAAATGCGGTTTAATTTGTTGTAACAGATCGCCAAATACGTGGCTGGGCACAACCACCAGCAAATCCCGGCTGGCGGCGATTGCCGTAGCCAGATCGTTTTCAAGACTTAGCGAATCAGGAAAAGGAACATCGGGCAGAAAAGCCGCGTTGCAGCGGTCAGCCTGAAGCTGCGCCAGATGTTGTGGATTATGGCCCCACATCACCACATCGTGCCCGTTACGGGCCAGCGTGATAGCCAATGCGGTGCCGTACGAGCCGGCACCGAGAACACTCATTGAGGCAGGCATTATGCATCCTGTTGCGGAATGGCGCCTTCACCTGACTGCTGCTGCAGATAGTTCATGAACAGGGCGTCAAAGTTAACCGGCGCCAGGTTAAGCTGCGGGAAGGTCCCACGGGAAACCAGGCTGGTAATGCATTCGCGCGCATAAGGGAACAGGATGTTCGGGCAATATGCGCCCAGGCAATGCGCCATCTGGTTACCGTCAATACCGGCCACGGAGAAGATACCAGCCTGCTGCACTTCGCACAGGAAAGCCGTATCTTCACCCACGGTAGCGGTTACGGTGACGCGCAGAACCACTTCGTATACGTCATCAGTCAGCAGAGTAGAAGCCGTATCCAGATCCAGCTTCACTTCTGGCTCCCACTCTTTCTGGAAAACCTGTGGCGCATTCGGGGCTTCAAAAGAGACATCTTTAGTATAGATACGCTGGATCTGGAAAGACATCTCGGTGTTGTTTTGTTCTGACATATTAAAATCCTATGGGTTAATAATCCGTTATTGCGCCACTTGCCCGCCTTATTGCAGCAGCGGGTCGAGGCCCTGGCGGCCGTCAAGGGCATAAAGGTCGTCACAGCCGCCAATATGCTGTGCATCGATAAAAATCTGCGGAACAGTAGTACGGCCGCTGCGTTTGATCATCTCTTCGCGTTTTTCAGCGTCGCCATCGATAGCGATTTCCTGATAGTCCACGCCTTTCTGGCTCAGCAGCGCTTTAGCGCGATGGCAGAAAGGACAGGTTGCTTTGGTGTAGATCTCAACGTTTGCCATACCTTCGTCTCCAGAATTATTTGCCGCGCACCAGCGGAAGGTTTTCACCGCTCCAGCCAGCAACGCCATCTTTCAGAATGAAAACCTGTTCAAAACCGGCCGCGTTAAGCTGTGCAGCAGGATCGGCTGCGGACACACCGTTAGCGCATACCACAATAACCGGTTTGGTCTTGTGTTTTTCCAGTTCGCCAAAGCTGCCCTTTTTGATATCGGCAGCCAGGACATTGATCGCGTTAGAAATATGGCCTTTACGGAAGTCATCGCGCCCGCGCACGTCCACGACCACGGCATCTTCTTTATTAATCAGACGCGTCGCTTCACCGCGACTGATGGTTTTTACTTTAGAGAACATGCCTTTAACGGTGGTCACGATCACCAAAACCAGCAGGACGACCCATGCCAGACTGAGAAGGGTATGATTGCCTGCGAACTGCATAATATCTTGCATGAGGGGTAACAACTCCCGAAAGGGTTAATAAGCGAAAACAAGGCTTCTGAGTATACCTGCCAGGCGTTTCATGTACAGACGCGATGCCCTCAGAGTTGCTTTTTCTGCGGCAAATTTCCCAAAAAAACGGGCTTATGTCATAAACGTTTAATGCGGACGTTAATGCATCGATCCTGACTGATGATTTATTGTGCACCTCCCCTTTCCCGCCACCGCTTTCTGCCTGCCCCCCTCGCTTTGTCACCGATGGAAACGCAAAACCCGCCGCTGAGGCTGGTAAGGTGCTGTTCATCGTGGAATAATCCTTCTCCTATGAGGGAAAAAGCGACAGTTTCATATCAACGAACCCCAGCTAACGGATTGGCCTCTGCGTTCCCGTTACGATCGGGCATGTTCACCCTGGCAACCAGCCTTTTTTGCGCGGGTCTGCTGCTGCTGCCCGCTGTTGGTCAGGCAGAAGATACAAAATCCGCGCTTTCCAGCCTGCGAGCGGACATCGCCGCCAAAGAGAAGAGCGTTCAACAACAAAAGCAGCAGCGCAGCAAGCTGCTGGATCAGTTACAAAGTCAGGAAAAAATCGTGGCTCAGGCCAGCCGGCAGCTGCGTGAAACCGAGCTTACGCTTAATGCACTCGGTAACGAAATCTCGACGCTCACTGCTTCGATCGCTAAGCTGCAAACCCGGCAGGCGCAGCAGGAAAAAATGCTGGCTGAGCAACTGGACGCCGCGTTTCGCCAGGGGCAACACAACGGCCTGCAGCTTATTCTGAGTAATGAAGAGAGCCAACGTAGCGAACGCATTTTGGCCTATTTTGGCTACCTGAACGCTGCCCGTCAGAAATCAATCGACGATCTGAAAAAAACGCGTAGCGACCTCTCGTCACAAAAAGCCTCCCTGGTGGATAAACAAGCGAAGCAGAAAACGATGCTGTCGCAGCAGGAAACGCAGCAGCAAAAACTGGAAATCGCTCGTGCGGCCAGAAAGAAAACGTTAACCACGCTGGAATCCTCGCTGGAAAAAGATCAGGCACAGCTGGAAGAGATGCGGGCGAATGAAAGCCGCCTGCGCGATAAAATAGCCAAAGCGGAGCGGGAAGCCCGCGCGCGCGCCGAAAAAGAAGCCAAAGAAGCGCAGCGCGTACGTGAACGCGAGGCACAGGCGAAAAGCAAGGGTACCACCTACAAACCGACCGAGGGCGAGCGTTCGCTGATGGCAAGAACCGGCGGTCTGGGCCGCCCGGGTGGCCAGTTGCTGTGGCCAGTACGCGGCACCATTGAACATCGCTTTGGCGAACAGCTGCAGGGCGAACTGCGCTGGAAAGGGCTGGTTATTGACGCGCCAGAAGGGCGGAAAGTCAAAGCCGTCGCCGATGGCCGCGTGCTGATGGCAGACTGGCTGCAAGGATACGGCCTGGTCGTGGTGGTGGAGCACGGTAAAGGCGATATGAGCCTGTACGGCTACAATCAGAGCGCGCTGGTCAGCGTGGGCACTCAGGTCAGGGCCGGTCAGCCGATTGCTCTGGTCGGCACCAGCGGTGGGCGCGGCACGCCTTCGCTCTATTTTGAAATCCGTCGCCAGGGACAGGCCGTTAATCCACTTCCGTGGTTGGGAAAATAACTTTTGTCTTATTTTTATAAAATCAGCGGTGCGCTGACGGGTCTACTGCTGGCTTGTTCAGCGCACGCGGGTAAGCTCGCTATCGTCATTGACGATTTTGGTTATCGACCGGCACAGGAAAATCAGGTATTACAAATGCCAAAGGCCATTTCCGTGGCGGTATTACCGGATGCGACCCACGCTCGTGAGATGGCGACTAAAGCGCACCAGCGGGGGCATGAAGTGTTGATTCATTTGCCTATGGCCCCGCTCAGCAAACAGCCGCTGGAAAAAAACACCCTGCGCCCGGAGATGACCAGCGAAGAGATTGAGCGAATCATCCGCGACGCCGTCGCTAAAGTGCCTTACGCCGTTGGGCTGAACAACCATATGGGCAGCGCGATGACCTCCAGCCTGCCGGGTATGCAGAAAGTGATGCAGGTGCTGAACCACTACAATTTTTATTTTCTCGACAGCATGACCATCGGCAACAGCCAGTCAACTCGCGCCGCAGCAGGCACCAGCGTGAAGGTTGTTAAACGCCGTGTCTTTCTGGACGATACGCAAAACGAAGCCGATATCCGCAAACAGTTTTTGCGCGCCGTGCATCTGGCGCAGCGCGACGGTTCCGCTATCGCCATTGGCCATCCGCATCCCACTACGGTAAAAGTACTGCAACAGATGCTGCCGTCGCTGCCGGCCGATATCACGCTGGTTACGCCAGGGCAGCTACTGAACGAACCGCAAAATGCCGGACGTCAGGTACCGCCTGCCGTCAGGCCGGCACCGCCACGCAATCCGTTTAAGGGCGTGACAACCTGTCCGGGTAAACCTGAAGCTGTACCTGCCAGCCGCGCGCTGAATGCCATAACGGAAAGCGTTGCCGACAGTGCAGGCGTTCACTATATCAATACTTACTTTTCCGGCCTGAGGCTGGAACTGGGCAACGATTAATTTTCATGCCGCATCGCGTCGGCTAAACGAATCTGGAAGCGGCATGATGGAGCCACAGCGTAAAAAAATTCTGTTACTGGATACCGGCAATGAATGGGGCGGTGGCACTAACAGTATGTTGGAGTTGCTGAAGCGTATCGACCGAAGCCAGTTTGATATCCGCTGCTGCTTCTACCATAACTACCGACGCGGCAGCGGAGATTCCATCGAGCAGGTGCTGGCTACGCTGGCGATCCCTGTGACCTTCATCACCCAGCGTAAACAGCCTGGCTGGGCGAAGCTGCTTAAGGAACTGCTGCGTTCGCTGGTGTTTTTCCATCGCGGCCTGCGGCTGAAAGCCACACGCTTTGTCGATAATTTATGGCGCATCCGGCCCAACGCCCGTGCTATTCGCCAGCTTCTTATTCAGCAACAGAGCGATATGCTCTATATGAATAATCAGCCCGGCTCTAATGCCGAAGGTTATCTGGCCGCCAGCGATATTGCTGTCAGCCTGGTTCAGCACTGCCGCATTGAGCCGGTACTGGACCGCGAGTTGGTTAAGATGGTCAACAGACGTGCCGATGCGGTTATCGCGGTTTCTAACGGCGTACGTGAGGTACTGTTGGCCAACGGCGTCGCGCCAGAAAAATGTTTTACCGTTTTTAACGCCATCGATATTTATCAACCGTTGCCGGAACGGGCTGCAATGCGTCAGCAGTTGCCAGACGTCACGGACAAC
>DOOK01000108.1 GCA_003512805.1 Erwinia sp.
AGCGGGGTGATTGCAGGTCACCGGATAATCCGTCAGGTAGACAATGCTGCCATCAATGCCAAGCGGCGCGGTAAACGTGGTGACAAAGTCATCGATCATGCTGCGAACCCGGCTACGCACATCGGCCTGCAGGCAGCGCAGCGTGCCGCGAAGCACGACGCTTTCCGGAATGACGTTGATAGCCTCACCGCCATTAATTTGCGTGATGCTGACGACGGCAGAGGAGAGCGGCGACAGTCGCCGGGCCGGGATCGTTTGCAGCGCCAGAATGAGCTGCGCGGCGGCCACAATCGGGTCTGCACCGTTTTCCGGCATCGCCGCATGGCAGCTTTTCCCGCGCAATGTGATCTCAAAAGCGTCCAGCGAGGCCATCATGGGGCCGCTGTTCACCGCCAGATGCCCCACGGGCAGGCCCGGCCAGTTATGCAGGCCATAGATAGCCTCCATAGGAAACAGCGTAAACAACCCCTCGTCGACCATTTTTCTGGCCCCGCCCAGATTCTCTTCCGCGGGCTGAAAAACAAAATGTAGCGTGCCGCTGAAGCGCCGCGTAGCGCTGAGATGTTTCGCCGCTGCCAACAGCATCGCCGTATGCCCATCGTGTCCACAGGCGTGCATGACGCCGGGTTGCGAAGAGCGCCACGGTGCGTTACCCAGTTCGGTAACAGGCAGGGCATCCATATCCGCGCGAAAGCCGATAGCGGGGCCAGGACCGTTTTCCAGCGTGCCTACCACGCCGGTGCTCGCCAGGCCCGTATGCACCTGCAGGCCAAACTCGCGCAGCAGCGTCGCCACGCGTTGTGAAGTCTTATATTCGTGGTAGCCCAGCTCCGGCTGAGAGTGAAACTGCCTGCGCCATTCAATGGCTTCCTGAATCAGCGAAACGGGGATCATATCTTCTCCTTTACGGACGATAAGCCGGAAGGCGGGCGCAACACTGCGCCGGGCAATAATGGTTCAAAAGTGCGGGGATCAGAGCAACATATTCTCTATTTCCTGCCAGTTTTTCACCCGGCGATAGCCGGTCACCTGCAAATTGTGCGGCGCGCTGTAGAGGATGCCTTCGCCACAAAACCCTTCAAAATTGTGGGCGTTGTCATCAATCATATAATCCGCATTGATAATGCTTTTATTGCCGCAGAAGACAATGTTGCTGGGTTTAATGGCCGGAAAGTGAGTCTTGAGCCAGCGAAATTTAGCATTAAACGAGGACGGCATTTGCATCGCGGCAGTGGTAATGAATATCTCGTAACGCTGGCTCAATGCCTCGATGACACGCTGGCTGTCAGCAATCACGTCGAGATCGCCAAAGAACTCTACGTCCTCGCTGACCTGACTAAAAATTTCCTGCAGCATCTCCGGCTTTTCCTGCGCCAGGCTGAACAGGTTCAGTTCGTTGTGCGCCAGTTCCAGCGAGAAATGGCGGTTAAAGGTGGCGACCATTTTGGGATGAAAGTCGGCGATGACCTCATCCATATCAATTGCAATTCTCTTCATTATCGCTCCATGCCTGCGCTCGTGATGAAGAACATCATACCAAAAAACGGGAGAAAGCAGGGTTTCGCGCCGTATTAAGCAGCGGCGACCTGACGGAAAATAGTGCGGAGCGTGGCTTTCTGAACAAGCTGTTTATCGCCGTCGCCGCTTACGGTGCGGGCATTGGCATCACTTTAACAAATCGTTCGTCGGCCGCGCCTGATAGCGGTGGTGAATAAGCTAAAAGAAAGTGGTCTAAGCCGCCCCTGACGAGGCGACGAAAAACGACTCAGGATGGGCGGGCATCCGGCCTTACCAAATCAAAACGCAGCTCATCACTGATGGCGTAGTAGGCGCTGGGGCCGCCCGCGCGCAAAATAGGGTTTGCTTTCGCTGTCTGGTAAATACCGTTTTCCAGCAGCTTTTGATCGATATGGATCGCTACCGCTTCACCCAGCACCAGCCACTGCTCCAGCTTGCCGCCATCGGCATCTTGCAGCTGGATAACCTGCGTCAGCTTGCATTCAAAATTCACCGGGCTTTCAGCCACCATGCTCACGGCCACCTGCGTGCCGGGAATGGGCGTGACGCCGGAAAAGGCAAACTCATCCTCGCCGCGCGGCAGTGAGGCTGAACTTTCATTCATCGCTACGGCCAGCTCGCGAGTGGCCAGATTCCAGACAAATTCGCCGGTTTCCACGATATTTGCCACGCTGTCCTTCCAGCCCTGGCTGGAGAAACCAATGATGGGCGGCTTATAGTTAAAGCAGTTAAAAAAGCTATAGGGCGCCAGATTGCGCTCGCCGCTGGCGCTTTGTGAACTGATCCAGCCGATGGGACGCGGGCCGATAATGGCGTTTAAAGGGTCGTGAGGCAAACCGTGACCAAGACGCGGCTGATAAGTATGGCGGGAAGAGGACATCTGAACTCCTGAAAAAAGGGTAGTCATTACATAGTAGCCGCTTCGCCGTGGGAAAAAAGGCGGGAATTGTTTACGATCTTTACCGCAGCAGGTATCTTACGCGCCTGCAGATAAGAGAGCCGTTCATGAAAAAGATTGTCGAAAAAACCCAGCTTCATCCTCGTAACCGCCATCGTGGCCGCTATGATTTTCCCGCGCTGATTGCCAGCCATCCGCCGCTGGCGAAGTATGTGGCGGTTAATCAGTACGGTGATGAGTCGGTAGATTTCGCCGATCCGGCTGCGGTAAGAATGTTAAATCAGGCTCTGCTGAAGCATTTCTACCAGGTTGAGCAGTGGGCAATCCCCGAAGGATTTCTTTGTCCGCCGGTGCCGGGCCGTGCTGACTATGTCCATCATCTGGCCGACCTGCTGGCAGAAGATAATCGCGCCGTCGTGCCGCGCAGTATTAACGTGCTTGATATCGGCTGCGGGGCCAACTGTATTTATCCGCTGATTGGCTATCGGGAGTATGAGTGGCGTTTTACCGGCAGTGAAATTAATGAAGAAGCGATGCGTGCCGCTAACGCTATTATTGCCGCCAATCCGGGTCTGAATCGCGGTATCCGTCTGCGTCGCCAGAAAAACACGCAGGCGATCTTCCAGGGCATTATCCACAAAAACGAGCAGTACCA
>DOOK01000041.1:0-2950 GCA_003512805.1 Erwinia sp.
CCCAGTGGTTAACCCAATTATTCAGAACCGCTTCTGCATGTTGAGTGTCCGGAAAAGGGCCTGCCGGATTGAATTGGTTTGTAGCCGGGTCGCCATATATCCTGAACAAATCAGCCACATCTGAAGCAACTACCGGTCTAAGACGTAAACGTTGGGTTTCAAGAGACAAATTTACCCCCAGAATGCTGATTTAAATGTATTAGCCTGAATGTAGACAGTCTGTTGATTTAAACAGGCTTTAGTCATAAAGCAATTGTTTTGTCCGCTGTCATGTGCGTCTGTTATTCACTCATGCAGACAATATGCTCACATCAGCCGCCTTTATTTCAGCAACTGGAAATAACCTGGCCGAAAAAAACGATGCTTTCCCTGCATCTGCCAGCACAGGCCGTTACAACCGGAAAGACTGTTGCATTGTGCGCCGTTTGATGAACCGCAATCCTGGCAGATAGCGTCCGTAATGGCGATTTCCGCGATCGGCATCTGGCTGGTGATGCGCGCCAGGGTTCGCCAGGCCCCTTCATCCCGTGCGCTGTAAGACATTATTTGCCGAATTCTCTGATATTGCGCGTTATGCGATCAAGATTTCACTTCAGGTTAAGCCAAACCTGCAAAGGCAGTTTTCCGCTTAAAGCCGATATTGCCCCGGCGACTGCTGATGCCTGCCAGAAACGGGCGTTGCTCGTGGCGAACAGCTTTAAATAATGGCTCTTTCATCATTTTAAAGCCGTTCTCTTCTATATTTTTATACCGCCTGACAGAATACCGGTCTTACTAAACAGCCTGTTTTTCATTAAACGCCTGCCCTTACTTGTGATACACATCCCGTTGCTTTAAAGCACCGTCAATGGACGCTTGTACAGCGTTACCGGGATGGGGCGTCGCCCGTATTAAAACGGCAAAGTTACTGAATACAGAGTCCCTGTCCCTACCCGACTTCATGGCATTTGATTGAGACATGCGCTGATGCTGTTCGTGCCTGTTAGCGAGCCTGCTCCAGCGGCAGGAAAGCTTCAGCGAAGATGTCTGGCTTATACCCGGCGGAAGTAAACAGGTGCTGACGTGATTCATCAATGGCCGCACGCAGGCGTGCGCTATCCACGCCCAAAACCTTGCCGTCCTGCTTGACGATACGTCCGCCAATCATCACGGTATCAATGTTGCTGCGCTCTGCTGCATGCACTACGGTGCCAAAGGCATTGCCGGATGGATAGAGGTTGATATCGCCGGTATTAATAAGAATGAGGTCGGCCTGCTTACCCGGCGTCAGGCTGCCTGTCTTATCCTGCAGGCCGGCACAGGCAGCACCATCGGCCGTGGCGGCTTTAAGGAGCTGTACAGCCCGAAGCGTCTTCAGGGCGGGCGCTGAACCGCAGCGATTTTGCTGATGCATACCCATCACCCGCTGCAGGTAAAATGCCACGCGCATTTCCATAAACATGTCGCCACTGTAAGACGTTTCGTTGTCGACGCTAAGCCCCGGGCTAATGCCATGACGCAGCGCGGACTGAATCGCGAACATACCGTCTTCAATGCCATAGTGTGCGTCGGAGCGTGGGCAGACGTTTACCCGCACGCCTGCTTCCCGCAGTATTTTCCATCCTTCATCCGGCAGCGCGGTACAGTGGTTAAAAATATTGTCCGTGCGCAGCAGACCTTGCCTGTGCAGCGCGTCGAGTTCAGACGCCATTTCGCCGCCAAAGAACTCGGTAATAATCGGCAGTCCCAGCCTGCGCGCTTCGGCCCAGCGCTCAGGCTCAAGCTGTGCCATCGCCGCCAGGGTAACCAGGCTGTGGTTATCATTGCTGAAATATTTTTTCTGCAGCCGCGCCCAGTTGTCCGGCCAGTGAGCCTTATCCCAGTCGCCGGCTACCGGAGGCCCGGAAGCGTGAACGGCCCGAATGCCCGCATCAAGCAGCGCCTCAATGGCCGCATCGGAGTGTGCTGCGGTGCGGCTGTTATGCGAGTTATCAATAACGGTAGTGATACCTGCATCAATACAGCCCAGGGCAGTGAGCAGATTACCGACGTATATGTCGGCAGGACGATAGTATTTAGCAAAAGAAAAATGTGTGGCGTTGCAGTAATCCTCAAGCGTTTCGGCATCAGGGTTGATGCGACGCAGCTGCCCCTCCCAGGCGTGACGATGGGTATCGACCATGCCCGGCATCGCAATCTTATTCGTGGCATCAATAATGCGGGCGCCCTTCGCATCCAGATTCTCTCCGACTGCGGTAATAGTAGATCCGCTGATAAGAATGTCACCGCGAACAATATTGCCTGTATTCTTATCCATGCTGAGCAGGGTTGCGCCACGGATAAGCGTCCTGTTGGAGGAAATCTCCTGATGGTTAACGATATTTCTCAGATAATCAGTCATTTTCAGTCTCTTTGCAGAATGGAAAGGCAAAGGTACGCCTCTCCATTATGATGAAAAAGATGCTTACCGTGTTTTCATTATTCATAATCTGCTAATAATTGAGTGGCGCAGCCGAGGGGAAGAGAAATATGGATCGGATTCAGTCTATGCAGATTTTTGTGCGGGTAGCGGAGGCGGAAAGCTTCGTCCGTGCGGCGGAAACGCTTTCTCTGCCTGCCTCCACCGTGACCAGTACGATTAAAAACCTGGAAAAACACCTGCAGGTTCGGCTACTAAACAGAACCACAAGACGGGTAAGCCTCACGCCTCACGGGCTGCAGTATCTTACGCAGTGTCGGGAAATCCTCTCGTTAATAGAGCATGCAGAATCCAGCCTGACAGATTCTGTCAAACGACCGCAGGGACGCTTACGCATTGATATGCCAGGCGGCATTGCGCATTTTATCGTGCTGCCCAATCTGCAGGCGTTTTATCGCCTGTACCCCGACATCTATCTGATGATTGGCGTCAGCGACAGGCAAGTCGATCTGGTTCAGGAAGGCGTGGACTGTGTGATCAGAACGGGATTGT
>DOOK01000041.1:3153-8717 GCA_003512805.1 Erwinia sp.
ACGCTTGTTGCGCGCCCACTAGGCCCCTTTCGCTGGGTGACCTGTGCATCACCAGCGTATCTCCGGGAAAACGGTATCCCGCGGTCACCGGAAGATCTGTCCGGCCATCAGGCAATCCACTATTTTTCAGGTCAGGCCAGGCGGGCAAATGAGATGCGCTTTGTTCGCGGCACCGATATGCTGTCCATTCCCGTGAACGGCAAAGTAGCCGTGAATGAGACGGGACTCTATATAAAAATGTGTCTTGATGGTTTCGGGCTGGCACAGCTTGCTGAAAACGTTGTTTCAGAACATATGCGGGAAGGAAGGCTAATTGAGGTTCTGGCAGACTGGCAGCCGCCGCCCGTGCCCGTTACGCTGCTTTACCCGCACCAGCGCTTTCTCTCTCCCGCGGTGCGGGCTTTTGCTGACTGGATTGCCGGGCTTATCGGTCAGGACAAGCCCGCAAAATAAAGGTAAACCGCGTCAGGCTTACGCTGACCGTTGTTCTACACAGGCCTGAGCCCCTGTAGCCGACCAGCCCATTACCAGGCTTCTCCTGCAGTTAAAGCAACGCTTTAGCTCGGGGACAGGGCGGGTTTCACGTATGCATTTCGTCCAGCCGCTATACCGGTCACGGCACCAGCCACAGCAATCGCGGCGGTTATCAGCAACGGCACGCTCCAGCCCCCGGACACATCATGCACTTTACCCAACAACAGGGGACCCATAGCCGCCATAAGGTAGCCAACACACTGTGCCATGCCTGAGAGAGCCGCCGCGTCGCCTGCATGTCTTGTGCGCAGCCCGATAAAGGTAAGGCCGAGCATCATGCTGGCACCCGAGCCAAATCCCAGAATGGCGGCCCACAGCATCGCCAGATTGGGTGCATAAAGGATGCCGACAAGAGAAAGCGCCGACAGCAGGCTAACCGCGGCGGCGGCAATTCTCTGATCTTTCAGCCGACGTAGCGTGGCCGCCAATATTAACCCCGGAACAGCCGTGGTCAGCTGCAACATCCCATGTATGGCGCCTGCTTTTTCAGCAGCCATTCCCCGATCGGCAAGAATGGCAGGCAGCCAGCCGACGGCAACATAAAACGGCATGGCATTCAGCCCCATAAAAAGTGTGACCTGCCAGGCCAAAGGGGATCGCCAGACGGCGGCATTGGCAACGGTTTCCGGAACTGACGTTGTATGAGGGTGTTTTTTTAGCTGTGGCAGCCATAGAACCATTGCCATAAGCGGGAGGACGATTATCAGGGTCAGCGCGGTGTGCCAGCCCCAGAGCTGCGTCAGGGGGATCATCAGGGCTGAACCGACTGCGCCAACCGCCCCCATGGTAATGGAATAAGCGCCCGTCATGGAGGCCATATTTGCTGAAAAATCACGTTTTATCAGGCCCGGCAGCAGAACATTGCCCAGCGCGATTCCCGCGCCTGCCAGTATCGTGCCGGCATATAGCGCCCACACGCTGCCTGTCGGGCGGAGCAAAACGCCAGCGGATATCACTGCCAGCGCGTAAAAAAGGGTACGTTCCAGCCCTACTCTCCGGGCAATGAATGCGCTTACCGGTGACAGTATGGCAAAAGCCAACAGCGGTAAGGCGTTGAGAAGTCCCGCTGCGGTAATGCTTAGCCCTGAACTGTCACGGATGAGCGGTAAAATCGGTGCAATACTGGTGAACGGAGCGCGGAGGTTAGCAGCAATCAACATGATCCCTGCTATAAGGGCGGCGACGTGCCACCTGTTCCTGATGTCTGACATATTTCTGGTTTTCCCTCAAAAAAGAGAAACTTTAAGCCAGGCATGCGCTGTATAATATAGATAACCTGACAACATATATCTAAATTATGCCAACAGATAAAAAAACTGTTTATTCACCCGATGCGTTTGATTCAGAACTTTTCGCTCAGGCGGCAGTCGCCCTGCGGGTCACTTCTGCAGACGACGATTTAAGCAGCCGTCCCCATGCGCACCGAAAAGGACAACTAATACTTGCTTTGCACGGCGCCGTCAGTTGTGAGGTACATAATGCGCTGTGGCTTGTTCCGCCCCGCCACGCCGTCTGGATCCCCGGGCATTCACTGCACAGTTGCCACGTCACGCAAAACGCGCGTACCTGCTTTCTTTTCATTGAGCCAGGCGCAGCACGGATGCCAGAGATCTGCTGTGTGATTGCTATCACACCTCTTGTCCGCGAACTCATCCTTCATCTCGCAGAACAGGACCCGTCTTATCCTGTGGAAGGCAAAACAGCCCGGCTTGCGGCTGTCCTTCTCGAACAAATTCCCAACGAGCCAGTTAAAGAGCTGTATCTGCCCGTCTCTGACCACTCTAAGATCAGGCATATTGCGGATGCACTTTTTTCAGATCCGGGCGACAGAACCACATTACGACAATGGGCTGCTCAGCTTGCAACGAGCGAACGTTCGCTGGCCCGGCTGTTGGAAAGCGAGACAGGCATGAGTTTCGGGCGCTGGCGCCAGCGGCTGCATCTGATGGTTGCCCTAAGTCACCTGGCCGAGGGCCAGTCCGTTCAGAACGTCGCCGGCACGCTGGGGTATGATTCTGTCAGCGCCTTTATCACCATGTTCAAAAAAGCTCTGGGTAAATCGCCAACACAATATTTTTCGACAGCTGACTGAAATATCATACTCACTCGCCTGTTATTACTTACGTTGTCATAACCGCTCCCGTTTTATATTTGGCATCCGCCTTTATATAACCTGCTGCCTGTCAGTAGCGGACGTTGAAGAAAAAGCGCGTAAATAAAGGGGCCAGGCCAATCGCCCCGCTTTGATGTTTGAAAAAAGAGTTCCTTTCTCAAATAATTTGGATAACGGTCGGGGGGTCACCTCCGATAAAGGATAAATATAGAATAAAGGAGAAATTTATGACGCTATCCGATGCAGAAGTGAACATATTCAGCATTATGGTTATAAGCCTTATCCGGCTATGTGCTTAGACACGTTTCAACATTCCAGCTAACAGCAGCAGGAACCAATATAAGAATCCAGTCAGTGCTGTGATAAAATGACGAGCCAGAAGCGCGTTGGTGGTGATTAGCGCAGCGAGCATCCTCAGTGAAGACACCAAAAAGTTAATATAGGTGGCTGCGGCGATAAACCGGGTAAATGAAGGAAGCAAAACAGATTAAAAGCAAAAGCTCTCAGAAAGAGTGGGACAATACCGCTACCGGAAGCGCATCCTGCCAGGGAGGCGCACCGGGCTGGCGGGGAAAATAGCGCGCCAGCCCAGGTAAAGTGGTTCAGCAGGCCCAGGTTATAGCGCTCAATAGCGCTTTCCTTTTTCCGGCCATGCTGTAAGCGTTTATAATAAATACGGCCGGTTAACAGGGGCAGAAATCGCAACAGCACACCGTCAATGACTGAATAGTGCCGACGACGTATTGACCTGTACAAGGAGTGTTTCCTCGCGCAGCGATCACATTACTAACTGCGCATCCAGCCAGCGACGCAGCACTGGTGACAACTTGCTCAATTTGCCAAATTATCTCTGCCTGTATCGGTGCGACAGAAAAACAGTCAGAAGAGAGTCTGGCGCGAAGGACGGCCTTAATTTCTTTATCACCTCAAACCGGGTTTAGCGCGCGAATAATTAATTTAGTCAATCTTGCTCAGGCTGCGGGAGCGTGCTGTTTAGCCACGCGAAAAAGATCCTTCAGGCTATCGGCTCTTGAGTGGGCGTTATGGACGACAGCGTTATCCGCGCATACTATAAACAGATAATCTGAACGGGCAACCGGAGGTGATCATGAGCGTTTCCATCACGGCAGCAGAATTTAACAGGGGCAAAATTTGGCTGCAGCTAAGCGATGGCCGAACCCTGGGCGTTCCGTTGGCTTACTTTCCCGTACTGGAAAGTGCCGACATTGAGCAGCTGGCAAAGTTTGAGCTGAGTGCGCGTGGCATTCACTGGGACGGGCTCAATGAAGACTTGTCGCTTGAAGGGCTACTGGCCGTGGAGCCACTACAAACCGTGCGGCCCCACTTCGTTAAATAGCCGCAAAGTCTGAATTTTTCATAGGGAGAGATAACGATGAGTAAATATTTTCTGGCCTGTTTTTTTGCGCTGTTCGCTTGTTCTGCAAGTGCCGGTCATGGTGACCCGAAAGGAAAAGAAGGTCATGGTGGCTATATGGGGTCATCTGGCGCAGATGGTGGAAACGGTTCAGATGGCGGCAGTACTGATAACACGCCCGGTCGGCCGGGTTGTCCGGGCGGTACGGATCCTGATTTATCCGGTAAATTTTATCTTCCTGGCACAACACAGGAATGCAACCCGGGTAAACAGGACTCAATGAAAAAACACCCGCCCACGGTAACCGGCGCGTGATTCATTATTAGGGTAGATATTAAAGATGGCTACTGGCTAAAAATACCTCCACAGGCGGTTTTTTTAATCCAACTTAGCGCGTGGTTTCGCTATCAATAAGCCGTATATTTTTAACCTGTCCGTCAGAGAACTCGACACCTGCTATAACAACACTTCTCCGGGGTTTTTGAGTATCGGAGGATTCGGGCAGGTGCATCGCCATCCAATATAATACCTCCCCTCCGTCTGAGTATTATCCATACCGTATAACCGTCACTACTCAGTGATGAAATGTTCCGCGATACCCTGAGTCCGTTGTGAGGAAAAAATAAAGTCTGGCTACTCATCTCTCCATAACGACTGAAACTCAGCGGGAAGTTGTTCTTTTTCAAAACGGATAAACCAATAAATGTCACCGCCCGGCCCTACCATAGGGACTTCTCCCCATCCCTGATGAAACAGCCCCCGATGCCAGTCTGGCTTGATGCGCCCACGCCGGTTGAGCCGCTCGCCATTGCAGGCTGTAGCCCGAATGGAAGGAAGGTTAATGAAAAAGCTAAACGGTACGCCTTCATTACGCGCACGTCGCAGTTGCATGGATAGCCAACGCTGGTTGCGCTGACGAAGCTTTCTTTTGATATGTTTTCTCCTGCGCCGCGTGACTAACAAAGTTAGTCGTTAGTGTAATCCCGGAAACTCATCCTTTTACAGGATGACGAATAAAAAGCGCCGGGGGTGATGCCCCCTAAACGGAATATCCACTTTGCGCCCGAAGCGGACACTGGCCCGCGCACGCTCCGCGCCAGGAGCGGATGCCATTAATGTTATGTTAATTTATTGGGTTAAGCTCGCACCTGATGGTAAATTAGCCAAATCGTAAGATCCGCATAAGGAACAGTGATGGTTATAAAGCAAGCACCTCAAATCGAGACAGAACACCTGATTTTAAAACAGTTTACCCTCGATGATTTTCCTGCCCTTAAGGCCTGCTGGTCTACCCCTGAAATGGCTAAAATCAGTGGTAATGAAAATCCCACAGCAGAAATGATTTGGACCCGTTTATTACGCTATATCGGGCACTGGCAGGCGTTAGGCTATGGCTATTGGGCAGTGTTTGAAAAATCAACAAATCATTATGCTGGTGCGTTTGGTTTTCAGGATGCGCATCGTGATATCACGCCTGAGTTAGCCTACCCTGAAGCTGGCTGGACGCTAATGCCAGAAGTCCGTGGCAAAGGTTATGCGTCT
>DOOK01000040.1 GCA_003512805.1 Erwinia sp.
CTTCGGTAAGCATCCGCTCAACGCCGATACGCCAGTCAGGTAACATTAACGCAAAAGTTTGCTGGAATTTAGTGATATCCAACCTTGAATTAGCAGGTCGTTTAGCCGGGGTCGGGAAAGCTGAAGTCGGTACCGCATTGATCCTGCTAACCTTAAGTTCCAGACCTTTTTTACGTCCTGTTTCAATGACGTAAGATGCATATTCATGCCAGGTCGTTGTGCCGTTAGCTATCAGGTGGTAAATGCCAGAGAGTTGCGGTTTGCCTTTAGCCTGACGAACAGCATGCGCTGTACAATCTGCAATCAGCTCGGCGCCCGTAGGCGCGCCAAACTGGTCGTTAATAACGGAAAGCTCTTCTCTGTCTTTAGCCAGTTTTAGCATGGTTTTCGCAAAATTGTTGCCTTTCGCCGCATAGACCCAGCTGGTACGGAATATCAGATAGCTGCTGCACGTGGCTGTAATAGCCTCTTCCCCTGCGCATTTCGTTTTGCCGTATACGCTTAACGGCTCCGTAGCGTCGGTTTCGGTCCAGGGTTTATCTCCCTGACCGTTGAATACATAATCAGTGGAATAATGAACAAGCAGCGCGCCCGCTTTTTCAGCGGCATCAGCCATTTTCACGACGGCTTCGGTATTTAATAAGGCAGCAACTTCAGGTTCCGACTCGGCTTTATCAACAGCAGTATGGGCCGCAGCATTAACGATGACGTCCGGTTTGAGAGCAGCAATAGTCGCGGCAATGCCCTCAGGGTTTGACAGATCGCCGCAGTGTTCCGTGGAATGACGATCCAGCGCAGTCAGGTTGCCTAAAGGAGCCAGCGCACGCTGCAGCTCCCAGCCAACCTGACCGTTTTTACCAAAAAGAAGAATGTTCATTAGTTACGTTTCTCGTAATTTTGCTCAATCCAGCTTTGGTAGGCACCGCTCTTGACGTTATTAATCCATTCGTCGTTGCTCAGGTACCATTCTACGGTCTTACGCATTCCGCTTTCGAAAGTCTCTTCTGGTTTCCAGCCTAAATCCTGCTGAATTTTAGTTGAGTCGATGGCATAGCGGCGATCGTGACCCGGTCGGTCGTTAACATAGGTTATCAGATCTGTATAATGGCCTTCTGAAGGCTTTAACTCATCCAGAAGCGCGCAAACAGTCTTCACCACATCCAGATTTTTCTTTTCGTTGTGTCCGCCGATATTGTAGGTACTACCCGCCTTAGCCTCAGTGACTACCTTATATAGCGCACGAGCATGATCCTCTACATACAGCCAGTCGCGGATTTGATCCCCTTTGCCATAGACAGGCAGCGGCTTTTTCTCCAGCGCATTAATGATAATGAGCGGGATCAGCTTTTCCGGGAAATGGTATGGACCATAGTTATTAGAGCAGTTGGTAATAATGACCGGCAGCTTATAGGTACGTCCCCATGCGCGTACCAGATGATCGCTGGCCGCTTTCGTTGAGGAGTATGGGCTACTCGGTGCGTAAGGCGTAGTTTCGGTAAAAAGTGGCAGCTCGCCGCTCATCTCATCCGGATGGGGCAGATCGCCATAGACTTCATCGGTGGAAATATGATGAAAGCGGAAAGCCTGCTTTTTCTCTTCACCCAGCGAGTTCCAGTACTGGCGCGTGGCCTCTAACAGGCTGTAAGTTCCGACTACGTTAGTCTGCACAAAATCTGCAGGGCCGGTAATGGAGCGATCGACATGGCTTTCTGCCGCAAGGTGCATAATGGCATCCGGCGCGCATTCGTTCATGACCTTGATCAGCCCTTCCGTATCGCAAATATCAAGTTTGAAAAACTGATACCGGTCGCTGTCGCTAACGTCCTTGACTGATTCCAGGTTGCCCGCATAGGTCAACTTGTCAACGTTGATTACGGCATCTTGCGTATTGTTGATGATATGTCTTACGACTGCTGAACCAATAAAACCAGCGCCACCAGTGATCAAAATCTTCATAACAAGTCTCTAAACGGAGTGATTTGGAACAATAACCGTAGATTATTGATATTTATGTCAGTTACATTGCCAGCCTGAAATTTAGCAACGCTACCGCCCCTGGGTATACATTCCCAGTACGTCAACGTCTATCCTGCTATGACCTTGCTTAAGCCCTGTCAACATGCCAGCCAAAGAGCCCTGCTGCCTAACGGTTTGAATACACGCTATATTTTTAGCTAATATTGACAACTTAACCCGTACATACTGTCAAGAATTGTATCATTCAGCAATTATGAAAACTAACTAAAATAAGAATTTTTCCTTGTTTATGTGGTGCAACTTAGGAAATTTCTTAGAGAAAGTTAAATCGCCCACTTTATATACGCGCCTGCGCTTTTTAGCTTATTTTATGAACATGAATTTTGACCTACATTGCATTTCCATGGTTTAGAACCTGCACCAAACCAACTTAAACCTTATTTCAGATACGCAAAAGCCCGGCATAAGCCGGGCTTTTTATATAAACACTTAACGGTTATTTATACCCGTTAGGGTTGTTGCTCTGCCAGTTCCAGGTGTCGCGCATCATCTCATCGATGCCACGCGATACGCGCCAGTTCAGTTCTTTATCAGCCAGCGAGGCATCAGCCCAGAACGCAGCCAGGTCGCCATCGCGGCGTGGAGAGATCTGATAAGGTACCGGACGACCGGAAGCTTTCTCAAACGCTTTCACCATCTCCAGCACGGAATAGCCTTCGCCCGCGCCCAGGTTATAGGCTTTGTAGCCGCTGATAGCCGGCAAATGATCCAGCGCTTTCAGGTGGCCTTCCGCCAAATCCATCACGTGAATGTAATCGCGTACGCCGGTGCCATCTTTGGTCGGATAGTCGTCGCCAAAAATACCCAGCTTTTCAAGACGGCCAATCGCAACTTGCGCAATGTAAGGCAGCAGGTTGTTAGGGATACCGTTTGGATCTTCGCCAATCTGACCCGACTCATGCGCGCCTACCGGGTTAAAGTAGCGCAGCGCAATCGCTTTCAGCTCAGG
This sequence comes from Erwinia sp., assembly GCA_003512805.1. Lineage (GTDB taxonomy): Bacteria > Pseudomonadota > Gammaproteobacteria > Enterobacterales > Enterobacteriaceae > Erwinia. The sequence continues at coordinate 2,987 of DOOK01000040.1, forward strand.
ATTGGCTTTTGCATAGTCGCGCAGAACCAGCTCAACCATCAGCTTAGAGGTGCCGTAAGGGCTTGTTGTGCCGCCAATTGGCGTCGTCTCAACGTACGGTACCGGCGCATCTGCTCCATAGACGGTGGCGGAAGAACTGAAAATAAACTGATTCACGCCAGCAGCGCGCATCTCTTCCAGCAGTACCAGCGTACCGGTCACGTTATTCTGATAGTACTCCAGCGGCATACGGGTAGATTCCCCCACCGCTTTCAGACCCGCAAAGTGAATCACCGCCGTAATATTATGCTGAGCAAAGAGATCGCGCAGGCAGGCGCGGTCCAGAATGTCACCTTCGCAGAAAGCCGCTTTCTTGCCGGTCAGCTTTTCTACGCGACCGATAGATTCACGTGAGGCATTGCTCAGGTTATCCAGCACCACCACATCGTCGCCGCGCTCCAGAAGCGTCAGCACGGTATGAGAACCGATATAGCCAGCCCCACCCGTTACCAAAATAGCCATATTGACTCCTTTATGGCCGCGCTGGCGCGACCTTGAATAATGGGAAATTACTTAGCCAGAATCTTTTTGATTTCTTCGCGGAACTCGCGACCCTGCGCGTTATTTCTCAGTCCCCAGGAGACAAATGCTTTCATGTAGCCCAGTTTACGGCCACAGTCGAAGCTGTTACCGGTCAGCTGCTGCGCGTCAACGCGCTGCTTTTTCGCCAGTCTGGCGATAGCATCAGTCAGCTGGTAGCGGCCCCACGCGCCTGGCTCCAGATTTTCCAGCTCGGCCCAGATATCGGCAGACAGAACGTAACGGCCTACTGCCGCAAGATCGGACTGCAGCGTCTGTGGCTGATCCGGCTTCTCGACGAATTCAAGGATCTCGCTAGTCTGACCCGGATTATCCAGAACTTCTTTTGTCTTAATCACGGAATAGTCGGAAAGGTCAGCTTCAGGCATGTGGTGCGCCAACACCTGGCTGTGGCCGGTTTCTTCGAAGCGGGCGACCATGGCAGCCAGGTTGTAACGCAGCGGATCGGCTGTTGAATCGTCCAGCAGCACGTCCGGCAGCACAACCACAAAGGCTTCATCGTGCAGCATTGGGCGAGCGCACAGAATAGAGTTAGCCAGGCCCAGCGGCTGTGGCTGACGAACGTTCATGATCGTCACGCCTGGCGGACAGATCGACTGCACTTCGCTCAGCAGCGAACGCTTAACGCGCGCTTCCAGCAGGGCTTCCAGCTCGTAAGAGGTATCGAAATGGTTTTCAACCGCATTCTTGGACGCGTGGGTGACCAGAACAATTTCCTTGATGCCTGCCGCTACGCACTCGTCGATGATGTACTGGATCATCGGCTTGTCGACAACGGGCAGCATCTCTTTAGGAATGGCTTTTGTAGCAGGGAGCATGCGCATACCCAGACCCGCAACGGGGATAACTGCTTTAAGCTTGGTCATATTTTTTCCATATAAATGAAGTAAAAAACGTGCAGCAATTATGCATTAAAGTGATATTAAGCAAGTATAATCTTAATCTGAAAATTTAGCTGTGACTGGCCCATATTACCGCCCGGCCTTTTTAATGCTTAGCCGGTAAAATTTCATAATGCACGCGACTTACCGCTCTCGTGCTATGGCTGGGGAAGTCCGCCAGGTAAGGCTTTAACGGCATTTGCCGCGAACAGCGTGCAGTTTCCCAATTTATCCAGCTTAAATAAAAAAAGGCCATTGCCGCAGCAATCGCCTTTACCTGTTTTAAGCTCAGTACTGAATTAATTCCGGGCTGTTCGATAAGGCCGAACAAAAATATAATTTCGCTAACATCAGCGGTAAAAATTTACTCTACCGCTGTAATAAAGATTATCTGAAATTAACAGCGCACGTTATTAACGGTTAGCCAGCTTTTCCAACGTTTCCGCCAGTTCCTGATAGGCAATATGCTGGTTGAATTCGGTTTCCACTTTTTTGCGGGCGGCAGCGACAACAGGCGCAACATCCACATCACCTTTGGAAAGCCGGAACAGGATCTCGCTAAGCGCCTGCGCATCCCCTTCGGGTGCCAGCCAGCCGGAAACGTTGTTTTCAATCAGTTCCGGGATGCCGCTGTGGTCGCTGGAAACAACCGGCAGCCCCACGGCCATCGCTTCCATCAGTGCGACAGGGATGCCTTCCATGTCGCCATCGGCAGCAGTCAGCGAAGGCAGCAGGAAGATGTCGGCTTCGTCCAGGTAGCGCTTAATCTCTTCCTGAGGCTTGAAGCCGACCATCTGCACGCAGTCTTCCAGATGGGCCTGACGAATAGTCTCGCGCATCTGCTCTTCCATATCGCCGTTGCCGATAATGGTGTACTGGAAGTTAGCGCCTTTTTCTTTCAGATATTTACAGGCTTCTACCGCCACGCCTAACCCTTTTTTCTCGGTCAGACGCGCTACGGTAAGAATGCGGAGCGGCTGATGCAATGCTTCACGGGCTTTCATATTGAACTTCTCAGGTTCAATACCCATGCGCGTCACCTGAATTTTCTCCGGCGGACAGCCCATGGCAATCAGCTTTCTTTCCCAAAGGTGGCTGATGGGTAAAAACAGCTCGGTATCGCTGAAGAGGATGGGATAATCTTTACGATGCTCATTGAGGATAAAGCGGCGAGAAATATCCGCGCCGTGAAAAACGGTAGCCTGCTTGCCACGCAGAACTTTTAACTCGCGCAGCTTATTAGCCAGCGCGCCCGCGTAGCCAAAATGCACCAGGAATACATCTGATGTAATGGGCTTTTTAGCCCAGGCGACGATAGCCGGCAGCAGCAGTTTCATGGACTGATCGCCGTAACGGCCCACGTTCATGGCTTTGATGACACCGGGTTTGAACAGCTTAGGCAGTATCATTTTCAGGCGCTGCTGCAGCTTAGCCGCATTGCTTTTTTGCTCTTCCGGCAGCAGATAATGAATACGTTCCGCCAGATTGTAGCGATCGAAAGCCGCATGCCGGTTAACGTGATCGCCCGGAAATACCGAAATGATCTCTACGTCATACCCACTGTCAATAAAATGGGTTACCTGGTTGAGCACAAAGGTTTCTGACGCTACCGGAAAACGCATGGTGAAAAATGTTAGTTTCATCGATTTACCCTAAAATCCTGACGACGTCTTCGGTAGTAAGTCCCGGTAATGCGCTCCCGCGCAGACTGGCGGATCGCCCGGGGCAAAAGGCATAATGTTCGCAGCGTCGTATCCGCCAAAAGACGGTTTTAGCAAGGGGCGTCTTGCCCTGCCCCTGAAGCTTTATTAATTTTATCTAATACTAGCAGCTAACCTGTACGGGTAGATAAGCGTAATTATCCTAAAAATCAACCGGCTAGCCTGCTTTTCTTGTCTGAAAGCAGGCTTACCGCTAAAAGTTGAGCTTTATCCCTGGTTCTTTAACGCATACCAGGGCACCGCAACCTGCTGGCCGTTGATTACCATGGAAACGAAACCGCCTGGTTTACTGGTATCGACCTCGGCCGCATCCAGTTGCCGCGACTGCACCAGTAAATCACCCTGCTCGTTGGCGCCGATCCCTGCTTTGCCGTTGTGCAGCGCAAAACGACGTACGGCCTGACGCGCGCCCTGTGGTGGATTTTTAAAGTCCATTTCCGCGTCAAAGCGGGCACACTGGCCGGTCAGGAAGCGATCGCGCGCCGTGGTTTTCATCATCACGCCGGACGAGCCTACCCAGCCAGCCAGCTTAACAAAGACCTGCGTATCGGCGTCGTGCGTGGTGGTATACATCACATCGACAATCGGGCTACTGCCCTCAATGTGCCAGCTTCCTTCAAACCCTTTCACTTTGCGTTGCAACGTAATGACGGCTTTGCCGCCGGTGTTGCGGTCATTCAGCAGATTATGCAGAGGTTCCGAGGTCGTGCCGTTGCTGAACTGCGACTGCCCGAGGATCTCAATTTCCCAGCTGTCACCCACGTCCGGCGTATGGATGTTACCCAACAGATACCATTTTTCCTGGTTGCTGTTGTTCTGAATACGAAACCGTGAGGTCAGATAGTTGTACTTCATGCTGCCATCGGCGGCGATACCGTACGACTCAACACGGGTGGATCCGCGCTCGTAAGGGCCAAGCCACTCATCACCCTGCAGCGAGTTATCAATCCAGCTTTTCGCCTGCAGATTAATTTGCCGCATATTCAGACGCGAATGGTGGGCGATCAGCGGGTTCGGGCAGGTTTCAATACTTAATGCATCAACAATCCATTGCCCGTTGGAAAGGTCGCCCGGGAACTCGGTGTGTTCAATCCAGCCGTTGTGAATGATCGACTGCGTACAGCGCGGCAGGTTCAACGCCATGCCTTTAGAGCAGTGCTGCACGTTGAAATTCGACAGTTCAATAGCGGTACTGTGGTCCCAGTTCCCTTTTTTGGTATAGGACCAGGTCGCTTTGATCACATCGCCGGTACAGTTATTGGCATACCATTGGTCAATTTTACAATCAAGCGTATCCACCAGGCTTAATGAGGTGCCGCCAACGCCAATAAAGCGCAGGCAGGCGCCACGGAAATATTGCCCTGCCGGACAGACGTTGTGGTAGAAGCCCTGCGTGTTCGGTAACTCTTTGTTACGGCCTTCAAAACTCAGGTTGCTGATTTCCACCCACCGCGCGTTCACCTTGAAGACGACGTCCGATTTACCGTCGGAAACAATAGTGGTCGAAGGGAAGTAGCCGAAGTTGATAGGCGCGCCCGATACGCGGAAATAGCTGACGTAATTAGCAGAAATATCAAATGAGGAGACGAAAAAGCGCCCGGCCGGGAACTGGACGGATAACATTCTGTTGTTATCCTGCGCCCAGTGAAACATGGCCTGGATAGCCGGCAGCGAGTCGGTACGGCCATCGGCCACCGCGCCAAAGTCAAAAATCGTCAGCGCGTTGAGATCGTCAGAGACGCGACGCCAGTGGTAATCGCCGCCGGATGAGGCGATATAGCCGCCGTCATCCTTTGCTTTGGTCAGCTCACCAACAAAGGCGCCCCCCCCCGTTTCCGTGCCGGCGTGCCAGCCCTTAAGACGCACCTTTGCCCCGTTAAACAGCGGCGTGGTGTGGCGTAGCTCATCATAAGAGCCAATCTCACCAATCAGCTGATAGCCGGACGGCTGCGCCAGGCGACGGCTGAATTCTGAAGCGCCGCTGTTTTTCACGTCCGGCACATAGAAAAGCTGCTCGTCACGATCGTTATACAGCGCCATGGAATATTCACTGCTGGACCACAGCGCCCCTTTGGCGGCCACAAAACGCTTCAGCGTGTCGCTGTTCAACGTTACGGGCTGGGACAGCAGCGAAACCTCACCGTTTGCGCTTTTGACAAAGACGTCGATGGGGTGCTGAGCAGGATCGTTACCCGCCTTGCCAATATAAAGTTTACCGTTAAAGTCATGCCAGAAACCGGCTGGCATAGTAAAGACGTCGTCAGGCGAAAAAATCGGCACATCATTTTTAGGGATGGCATCAGCCGGGACTTTCTTTAGCTTCAGCTCCGCTTCTTCACTGCGGGCGGCTACGGGTAGCGAACTCAGTGCTGCGGTTGCCACGATGGAGGAAAATGCTGTTCGGATTAATTCTCTGCGCTTCATACAAAATTCCGTTAATCAGGTAAGTGTCGATGCTGTTTCATCCAGAGGTATAGTCCGGTGCAGGCTTTTTTATCCCTTGCGATCCCGCTCGTACAGGAACTTCATTACGCTTACCGGCATGACCCGCGTTGAGGTGCGGATCAGAAAATAGAGCGTGCCGTTAACAAAATTGGTCTGGCGCAGGCGGTTTTTTAGCGACCAGAGCTGCACCTCGCTTTTAATGTAAGTCATGCCGCGGCGCTTGCTGACCATTTCGCTGCCTGAACGTACACGCATCAGGATGTCGTGCAGGTTGGCGACTTCATAGCCCTGCGAGAGCATGCGCAGCCACAGATTGTAATCTTCCATAAACAGGTGATGCTGATAGCTGCCCGCTGCCAGCACTTTGTCCTTACGGAACACCACGCACATATGGTTGAACGGGTTTTTCATGCGGGCGAAATGGCGGATCTCGGCGCTGCTCAACGGCAGACGCTTCAGGCGTTCATTGCCAAATTCATCAAATTCAATGACTGCCGCACCCAGCAACGCCATCTCGGGATGCGCTTCCATATAGGGGATCTGTTTTTCAAAACGTTCTGGCAGACAGATGTCGTCGGTATCCATGCGCGCAACGATATTGTGCGAGCAGCGATCCAGACCCGCATTAAGCGCTTTGCCCAAACCGACGTTTTTTTCCAGCGGCACGATAACGATCGGCAGCTTGTCCATCCAGTTGTTGACCGATGCTTTCAGCGCATCACTCAGCGGGCCGTCATACACCACGACAATCTCGGAAGCGGGAAGCGTCTGCTCGTACAGGCTCTGCATGCACTGCTCAACATTTTCCGGTTTCTCTCTGTGATAGAGAGACATAAGAACTGAAAACATACCAGATCGGAAGAGCGTCGTGTAGGGAAAGAGTGTAGT
>DOOK01000042.1 GCA_003512805.1 Erwinia sp.
ATTAAAAACAGCGCACCGAAAGGGGAGGGCGAGAGGCTGCCTAATCCTACCCTGGCCGTCAGCGACGGTCAGGTAACAATCAAGTTCCATCCCTGGAGCCTGAAAGAGATTGTTGAAAGCGAACTAGCGTCTTAACGTTCGCACGGCGTTTTCCATCCGTCGTATAGCTTCCACAATCAGATCGCGCGGGCAGCCAAAGTTAAAGCGGACAAAATTATCGTCGCCAAAATCGCGTCCGGCGGAAAAGCCCAGCCCGTGTCGTTCAAAAAAAAGCGCCGGGTTGGCCACGTTAAGTTGGCTGGCATCAATCCACGCCAGATAGGTCGCTTCCGGTTTGGCCAGCGACAGCCCCTCAATGGCGTTGACGCGCTCGCTCAGCCAGTCTCTTGAGGTTTTAAGATAGGCCAGCTGTTCTTCCAGCCACGGCTGGCCGTCTCGCCATGCTGCCGTAGCGGCGACCAACGATAAAATATCCGGCTGGGGGACAATACCCTGCCGGACTTTATTAAAGCGTGTGCGTAACGCTTTATCAGGAATAATGGCCACCGAAGCACCCAGCCCGGCAATATTGAACGTTTTCGAGGGCGAAATCAGCGTAACGGAACGCCTTTCGGCATCTTCGCCGAGGCTGCCGAAAGGAATATGCTGTACGCCATCTTCCAGCAACAGGTCGCAGTGGATTTCATCGGAACAGACAATCAGATCGTGGCGTTGGGCAAAGCGCAGCTGTGCCTCCAGCTCTTCACGACGATAAACCGTGCCGCCGGGATTCTGCGGATTGCACAGCATCATCAGTTTTTCATTGCCGGTCATGGCGGGCGTCAGCGTATCGAAATCAACCACCCAGCGTCCCCCCTGCAGCGTTAACGGCGCATTGAGCTGCGTGCGTTCGGCCAGCTTAGCCGCAGAGCGGAAGGGCGGGTAGATCGGCGTGGGGGCAATCGTGCCCTGATGTGGGTCGGTAAAAGCGCGTACCGCCAGGTTTAGCCCACTGACCACGCCAGGCAGCAAAACCAGCCATTCCGGATCGATTTTCCATTGATAGCGCGCCAGCATCCGCGCCGTCGTAACGGCAATTAGTTCATCAGGGGTAGTGCCATACCCGAAAATGCCATGCGCTACCCGCTGCTGAAGGGCGTCGATCACGCATTCTGGAGAGCGGAAATCGGTGTCTGCTACCCAGAGCGGCAAAATATCCTGACCGCCATATTTTTGCCATTTCAGGCTATCGCTGTGACGGCGATCGATACGCTGGTCAAAAGTGCATGTCATGTTGGTGATTCCCGTTACTATTATTTTTAATGTTCAAAAACAGACTAAACAGCGAAACGGATTTACACAACCAGCCGGCAGTCATTAACAGGAGAATGAAATGTTAAAACTGGAAGTATGCTGCTATGGGATTGATTGCGCACTGGCTGCGCAATCCGCCGGTGCCGATCGGGTGGAGCTTTGCGCTGCGCCATCGGAAGGCGGATTAACACCTTCGGCTGGCAGCCTGCTGCAGGCCCGCGAAACCCTGTCCATTCCGGTTCATCCCCTGGTGCGTCCGCGCGGCGGCGATTTCTGCTTCAGTGAAAACGAGTTCCGCCAGATAAAAGATGATATTGCCTGGATTCGCGAACTCGGTTTTCCGGGCGTGGTGGTGGGCGTTCTCGACGTGGATGGGCATATTGATCTTGCCAGAATGAAGCAGGTAATGGCCCTTTGTGAAGGGATGGACGTGACCTTTCATCGGGCTTTCGATCTTTGCCATAATCCGCTGACGGCGCTGCGGCAGCTGACTGACCTGGGCGTGGCGCGTATTCTTACTTCCGGTCAGCAGCAAAGTGCCGAAAGTGGTTTACCTTTATTAAGGGAACTTAATCAGCTTACCCAGGGTCCAATCATTATGGCCGGCGCTGGCGTGCGCATGGGCAACCTGCATAAGTTCGTAGAAGCCGGTTTGCGTGAGCTGCACAGCTCGGCCAGCCAGCGCATCGCTTCTGCAATGCGCTACCGTAAAGCCGGTGTCTCCATGATCTCCGTCGCGGAAACAGACGAATTCAGCCGCGCCTGCGTTGACGGCGAGATGGTAGAAGCTATGAAAGCCTCGCTCTCGCTCTCGTTTGGCTCGTCGGCAAGCGTAGCGTGACCCCGATTTTGCCGCACAGCACGCCAGCTTAACGACGTGATGTTTGCAAGTACCAGGCCTCATCATTTTGGTGAGGCTTTTTTTCTGCCGTCAGGCCGAAATTCCTTTTACACTGAACAGATCTCTGACTGCCGCGAGTTTGCTGATGAAAATCATAATGACTGCCAGAGGGGCCCTGCTGCCGATTTTGTTGACGGCAGGTATGGCCCACGGCACAGATACTTGTCCTGCCAACGCCGCACGTGTTAACGACAGCAATAGCCTGCTGCTGCTGGGCGGCACCGCGAAAGGGCCGGTGAAGCAGGTAGTGATGGGCGAGTTTGGTAAAGATGTTGACCAGCAAAAACGCATTCTGGGCGATTTCGATCGCTGCGGGGCGCTGTTGCGGGCCAGTATCAGCTTTGATAAAAACGAAGGTAATGTCGCGTTCAGGATGGTGCAGAACATTACCCGCGTCGCCACTGGCTGGCAGGCTGATTATGTCCTGGCGATTTTCGTACTGAAGCAGGGCAAGCTGGTCGAAGTAAGTAATAAACAGGGCACCATTAATTACCTGACCGGGAAAACGGGCACCATAACCAGCTCGTCCGAGGCATTTTTGCTGCAGGGCAAAAAAGGCTTTACGGAAACGACTAACCGCTACGACAGCCAGCAACGGTTGCTAAAAAGCGTGGCAAGAGGCTCAGACGAGCAGGCAAACGGCGAATATCACTATCGCTGGAATGCGGAAAACCAGCTGGTCGCCAGCCGGTCAGGCAACAGCGAGATGCAGTGGACTTATGACGATAAGCACCGGGAAAAGGGGCTGCTGATGAAAACGCAAAACCCCGGCAGCGAGCTGATCACGCAGGATGAATGTCAGCTGTGGGACGATCGCGGCAACTGCACGCTAAGCTATTCGCATGAGAGGGAAATCTTTGCTCACGGAGAAGTCTTGCGCAATATTAGCGCGGCCTATCGTTTTGAATACTGGGACAAGCCGGAAGGCCCGGACAAATAAGCGGCCCGCAGGCCGCTACGGTTGTCTTTATTTTACGGTCTGGCTGAAAACGTCTACGGCCAGAATCGCACTGGCGATATCCTGTGCGCTGAGGCCAGGATTAAGGTTCTTCAGCG
>DOOK01000038.1 GCA_003512805.1 Erwinia sp.
ACCGTGCAGCTCGTTGGGATAACGGGCATGGAATACCGAACCGGGGAAAGGCCCGAACCCTGTTTTATAAGGCGCCACCTTGCCGGTCAGCGCCATCGTCATCATGGTGCGGCCGTGAAAAGCGCCGGTAAAGGTAATGACGCCAGGACGCCCGGTCGCGGCGCGGGCGATTTTCACCGCGTTTTCAACAGCCTCTGCGCCGGTAGTGAAAAAAGTGGTTTTCGCTTTGCCCGCCACCGGTGCCAGGTCGTTCAGGCGCTCCGCCAGCGAAATGTAATTTTCGTAAGGGATAACCTGGAAAGCCGTATGGGTGAAGCGGGTCAGCTGCTGCTGTACGGCGGCAATCACTTTTGGATGGCGATGGCCGGTATTTAATACGGCAATCCCTGCCGCGAAGTCGATATATTCACGCCCCTGCGTATCAATAAGCGTGGCGTTTTCAGCCTGCTCAACCAGAAAATCACACATTACGCCTACACCGCGCGGTGTGGCGTCCAGACGGCGCTGACGGATAGCCTCGTTCATGTTTTATTCCTCGTGACGGGAAGGCGGGTTGTCTCTGAATTACCTTGAGTTTTAGCGCTGATGGGGTGCTATTATCCAGAGCCAGTTTTGACTATTTTAGGGAGCCACTTTGCGCACACTCGTCGGTGATCTGGTTGCCTGCCAGCTTGGGCAGGCGGCAGCGGGTACGCTGGGCAAGCGTCTTTATGACGCTTTACAGCAATCCATTCAGCGAGGAATGGTGGCGCCCGGTACTCGCCTGCCCGCCTCGCGCGATCTGGCAGCAGAGCTAGGCATATCGCGTAATACGGTGCTGGCTGCGTACGAGCAGCTACAGTCGGAAGGCTACCTGACTGCCCGCGCGGGCAGCGGCACCTTTGTTAGTGCAGAACTGCCGGAAAGCGATCTTTCAGCAGTGGAACGGATCGTTTCCGCCGGGGACACTTCCGAAAAGATCGCGCTTTCACGACGGGGTGAACAGCTGCTGAACCGCGCCGGGGCCAGCCAGCGTCAGTGGGGGGCCTTTATGCCCGGCGTACCGGACGTGCGCCATTTCCCGCATAAAACCTGGCATAAAATTACGCGCCGCCTGAACCTGCGGCTTCCGGTAGAAACGCTAAGCTACTCGCAGCACGGCGGCTATGCGCCGCTGCAACATGCGCTGGCGGATTACCTGCGCGTGGCGCGCTCCGTAAAATGCACGCCAGAGCAAATCCTGATCGCTTCCGGGACGCATCAGTCACTGGATCTGCTGGCGAAAATGCTCTGCAATCCCGGCGATCGGGTGTGGGTAGAAGAGCCAGGCTACTGGGGGCATCGCAGCGTGCTGGAGATTAATGGATTAAAAACGGTGCCTGTTACAGTTGACGGCGAAGGCATGACGCTGCCGACAGACGGCGTTCCGCCACGGCTGATTTGCGTGACGCCCTCTCATCAGTACCCGACCGGCGCTGTTATGGGCATGGCCCGTCGTCAGGCGCTGCTTCGTCAGGCGCAGGCCTGGGGCAGCATTATCATTGAGGACGATTACGACAGCGAGTTTCGCTTTGGCGAAAGCCCGGTTCCGGCACTACAGGGGCTGGCGCAGGACGAGAACGTCATTTATCTCGGCACCTTCAGCAAAACGCTTTATCCGGGGCTGCGCACCAGCTATATGGTGGTGCCCCACTCGCTGACGAGCCGTTTGAAGATTGCGCATTCCGAACTTTACCGGGGCGGTTATGGCCTGACCCAGCTGGCGCTGGCGGAGTTTATTCGCGAAGGCCACTATGCGGCACACGTTCGTCGTATGCGTCAGCTTTACAGCCAGCGGCGCGAAGCGCTGGTCGAGGCGATTCGTCGGGAACTGGGCGCGGAATTTATCGGTCAGGACAGCCATGCCGGACTGCATCTGATCCTGGCGCTGCCGCAGGAAATTGACGACGTGGCCCTCGCTTATACGCTGGAGCAGCAAAACGTCTGGACTCGTCCGCTTTCGCTTTACTATAGGGGCGAAGCGAAAAGACGCGGCCTGATCCTGGGCTATGCCTGCGTAGAGGCAGAAGCGATGGCAGAGACCTTTATGCCTGTCGCCCACGCCCTGCTGGCGCTGCTGGATAAATAATCGGCCTCGGGCCGTTTCCCGCCTGAAAAAGCAGACGTCTGACGCACGATACACCTGAAGAGTTAGCAACGCGCCTTTCGGACTTTCTATTGAATGAAGGGCTGGTGCATCAGAAAGCTGACGCATCGGGACTCGCCTACAGCGGAGCAGGCTTTCGCCCACCAGCCTGACTAAATTACCCCCTTACCGACAGCGGGGTGCCGCCACTGCAGACCGCTTTTGTCAGGCGGACGATGGCTTCTTTCGTCTCCTGAAGCCCTGAGGCCGACCGTCAGTTTGCCTTTAGCCTTTCAGGCGGTTTTTTCGTAAATCGTGCGTAATTCCGCCTCGCTCAGCACATTTTCATCGGTAAAAAAGGCCAGAAGAGAGGTGCGAAAGGCGGCAAACGACGAGGCTTCCTGTTCCTGCTTTTCCTCCCCGTACAGGGTCAGATGCCGGTTAAACATATTAGTCTGTTGCCCGTTAATTATTTTCGCCATCATCAGATTATGGCGAAATAACGATGTTTTAAAGGTCGCAACAAAATGGCTGGCGACAAGAATATCTGCCTGCTCGCAGGCGTAATCGGCAAACCGGTACATCAGGCGCCATTTCCCACCGCTTTTAACCGACAGCAGCCACTCTTCCGCGCTAAAGCGCTTAAGGCAAAAGCCCTGCTGCTCGCCCTCCTCCAGCCGTAAGGGTGCAGTCAGGCTGACGCCGCCAAATCCTACATCCGCCAGATAGCGCACGCCATCCAGTGCCACGGTCAACAGCATATGCGTTTGCGGCGTCGCGTCTGGCTTCTCTTGACCCCATACCACGCGCGCGAGATGTGCCGTAACGCTGAAACCTATCTCTTCCAGGATCTGCCGGAACAGCAGATTATGCTCAAAACAGTAGCCGCCACGCTTTCTGCTCAGCAGCTTTTCGGCAATCTGTTCCACATCGATACTGACCGGCCTGCCCAGTAAAACCTCTATATTTTCAAAAGGAATAAGAGAGGGCCAGCGCTGATGCAGCAGGCTAAGCGTGGCGAAATCAGCGCTGGCCGGCGTGGAGAGAGCGGCCAGTTCAGCAAAGCGGGAAAAGTAGTGGCGATTCATACGGGCTTATTCATCACGTTAAAACGCCATGTTAACAGTTTTATTCGGCAAGAAACGACAGGCTACTTTTCTTCGTTAAAGACGATCCCCAGCTGCCTGCGCACTTCATCCATCGTGGTAAGCATTAGCAGTGACGTATCCAGCGAGCGCACTGGCGAATCGGTTATTCCCTGCCCCACGCACCAGGCGAAATGATCCGCCTCATGGTGAAGCTGGGCATAACGGTTATCCGGCTCCTGCCAGCGTAGCATCCTGTTGTCCTGACTGGCGGCCATGACGAAACCGCCCGGTGCGTAAAATTGCCCCTCCAGTACGATCGTTGCTTCACTGCCGGCAATGACCGCTCGTCCCGGCGTATTGCTGAACAATGTGGTGTTCAGTACGGAATGCATCCCGCTTTTATGCTGTAACAGCATAGAAGCCTGCCCGTTAACGCCGCTTTTCGCCGGCTGACCGCTGGCCTGAATAAACGTCGGCGCGCCGCCGGTCATCATGCTGAAAGCGATAAGATAGCTGCCTAAATCCAGCATCGTGCCGCCTGCCAGATCCGCATTAAAGATGCGGTGATCGGGGGTGAAAAATTCGCCGTGATCGGCAATTAACGTATGCAGCTCGCCCAGCGCACCATCAGCAAGCAGCTGACGCAGTACGCTATATTTTGGCGTAAAGTCACACCACATCGCTTCCATACAGAGCACTTTTTGCCGCCGCGCTTCCGCCTTCAGCTGCGCGCCTTCGGCTGCATTAAGCGCCAGCGGCTTTTCGATCAGCACATGCTTGCCCGCCTGTAGCGCCTTCAAGCCATCGGGGAAATGATGGTTATGCGGCGTGGCGATATAAACCGCATCCAAATCCCGTACGGCCAGCAGTTCATCCAGCGAAGTCATGGCCTGCGGAATCGCCCATTTATCGGCAAACGCCCGGGTTTTTTCGCCGTTGCGCCCTGCCACTGCCACCAGTTTTTGCCTGCCGGCCTGCTGCAGCGCTTTAGCAAAATGCTCGGCAATCCAGCCTGGTCCCAAAATCCCCCAGCGCAAAGCCGGTATGGCATCAGGTTCAGGAAGATGAGGGACAGGTAAAGAAGAGGGAAACATGCTGACTCCTTGCGTAATGTAGGTCGTCCGGATAAGAGACGAAAAATGCCGGTTTTCCCGACTTTCTCAACACTATAAGGGGATAAATGACAGGAGGTGGCGACCCGGTTGATGGAAAACCCTCAGCCCTTTTCTTTCTGTCAGCCGGCAACAGCGAAGCGGTTAGCCTGGCGAAAAAGCGCGGGAGGCGGTAAGCTCGCCGCCACCATTCCAGTAAAAAAACCGCTATGAAACGCAAAACTATCGCTATTGTGGCCTTGCTGGCCGCGGCCGTTGGGCTTTACCTGGCCTTTTCTTCTCATAAACAGGATCCGCACTACTATGCCGCTGCCTGCGTGGCGATTAAGGATCTGCATGAAACGCCTGATTCGGTGGGATTCCCGGACAAATTGCGCGACGTTATCATCAATGAAAACGCCTCTTATGCGGTAGATAAAGTGGTGTTTGATCAGCATTCGGCGCAGGGAGCAATCCAGCGTTACCATCAGCTGAGCCAACAGGATAAAATCCGGGCTCAACAGAGTATGGACGACTGTTTAAGCGTGATGTTGCCAAAAGCGAATCCCTGACGCGCGGCAGCTCGTCAATGACGGGCCGTTAGTCACCTAAGGGATGGATTAGCTTTGTTGTAGCATCCTTCACTCGCCATGCCGGATGATGACAAACGTTCGCCCGGGCTTTGGTATACGTTCAGTCGCCCTATCCAATTTTTAACGGCCCTGAAGTGATTTGTCGCTTTTTTATGTATGTGGCTGCAGGGGCTTTATTTTCAACCCATTCTGAAGCGGGCCAGGCTCACGTGCAGGGTATTTTGCTACCAAATTAAATCGTGCTTATTAAACGCAGCAGCAAACCGCTACACCGCTAACGCGCTATTAATTAAAATTTGTAAAATAAAAGAATCCTCTCAGACGCTATTAATTAATAATATTTAACTCACTTATTGCGCATTTATCTGTAAATCAACAGGCCGGCGAAATTTCAGATGATTTCGGAGTAAACTAACCTTATTAAAAAAATCATAAAGCTATTTGCTATCTTCTGATAAGAGTGGAAAGGAAAATGCAGGCTGCATACTATTACGTGACTCAACGTTCGGAACAAATGGACTTTCACTTACTCCACCGGCGCGGCTGCCATAAAATGTCCGTAAAAGATAATTTGGCGTTTATTGGCACCTGCTATGCCCCTCTTCAAGCCTTAACCGTTGCCAAAATTCGCTTCGGGCACCGGGTTAAAGCCTGCTATTTTTGCTGTCAGGAATCGCAGGATCGCACAAATTCTTTTACTCCTCCTCACCCATAAATAATGTCTCAAAGCGCTCATGCAGATAGTCAGTAAAACGACGGATCCTTTTTGGCGTCTGCCTGGCCTGGGCATAAACCGCATAAATGTCCGCCGACGGCAGCGAATATGAGGTGAGTACCTGAACCAGTTTCCCGGCCAGGATAGCGTCACGCGCATCCCACCACGAACGCTGGATAAGACCGTGCCCGTCCAATGCCAGACGCATGGCAACCTCACCATCATTGGTCGTCAGGCTTCCCTGCACTTTCTGGCGCTGCTCTTCGCCCGCCTGGCTGAATCGCCATATAGCGGCATCCGATTCATGCTGGCGCAGCACAATACAGTTATGTTGTGCCAAATCTTCAATCTTTCGGGGTACCCCGTGACGTGCCAGATAATCCGGCGAGGCGCATATCACACGACGGTTCGCAGCAATACGACGCGCGATCAGACGAGAGTCCGGCACGCTGCCTACGCGAATATCCACATCAATGCCAGCATTAAGAAAGTTCAGGGGCTGACTGGAAAGCTGTAAATTAAGGGATAAAGCCGGATGTTGCGTGGCGAACTGTGAAACCAGCGGCGCAACGTAGCGACGTCCAAACCCAAAAGAAGCATTGATATTTAAGGTGCCATGCAGCGTAGCGCTTTCGCTGCCCAGCTCTTCTTCCAGCTGTGCGAGCTGGCTGAGAATAGGTTCCGCGCCCTCAGCGTACAGGATGCCTTCCGGCGTCAACTCCAGCCGTCGGGTGGTTCTTCTGACCAGCTGTACACCCAGCTTTGCTTCCAGGTGCGTCAGTCGTTTACTGACGGCAGGCAGGCTTAAACCCAGCTCCCGGGCCACCTCCGTCAGGCTTGAAAGCCGGGCAACGCGTATAAAAAAATGCAGGTCTTCACTGGTTGTCGCCAACTCTTTACCTTTAGTTAACATTGCATTGAATTCCAGCCTAATTATTTAAACATAATGCTGCAATAGACTCGGAGCGGAAAGTTAACTTTGCTGGAGAAACGCCATGACAGTAGCAAAATACAACATTGCCGTGATCCCGGGCGACGGAATTGGTAAAGAAGTGATGCCGGAAGGCGTCAAAGTGCTCAGCGCCGCCGCAGAGAAGTTCGGTATCGAGCTGGAGTGGGTCTGGTTTGATTTTGCCAGCGCCGAATATTATCAGCAGCACGGAAAAATGCTGCCGGACGACTGGCTCTCCTTGCTGAAGCCCTTTGACGCT
>DOOK01000373.1:0-4053 GCA_003512805.1 Erwinia sp.
GGCATCGCCTTCCAGACCAATATCCTGGCGCTTAACGCAGCCGTAGAAGCCGCTCGTGCCGGCGAGCAGGGCCGCGGTTTTGCTGTGGTCGCCTCGGAAGTTCGAAATCTGGCACAGCGTTCGGCCTCGGCGGCCAAGGAAATTGCGCAGCTGATCCAGGATTCGGTCAATAAAGTGGATGAAGGCGGTAAGCAGGTGGCCAAAGCGGGCACCACGATGGAAGACGTGCTGTCTACCGTGAAAAACGTGACGGAAATCATGGGCGAAATTTCTGTCGCCAGCCACGAGCAAAGCACCGGCATCCATGAAATCAATATGGCGATTACCCAGATGGATCAGGTTACCCAGCAGAACGCCTCGCTGGTAAACGAATCCGCCGCCGCCGCGCAATCGCTGCAGGAACAGGCCGAACAGCTTTCACGCGCTATCGGCATTTTCAAAGTGGATCCTCACGCGGCCTGACGGCCAACGGCGGCCCGTAAAAAAGAGGGCCGCCGCTCTTTTTTCATCTCCAGGAAAAAGATTAGTATAAGGGCACTTTTCCGCTCCCGATGGATATGCCCGTTGAAACCACTCCACCTGCTGGCGCTCTGCGTCCTTTTTCCGCTCGGCGCGCTGGCCGCAAGGACTTCTCCCGATCCTTTACTGGCCTCGCAGATTGTCGATCGCTATGCGCAGAATATTTTCTATAACACCAAGGCGACCGGGATGGCGATGGTGGCGATTGATGCCAACCAGCGCGTTTTTACCAGTCTCGGCTCGGTGCGCCCTGGCAGCAGCGTCAGGCCGCAGAAAACGTCCGTTATCCGTATCGCTTCGCTGACCAAGCTGATGACCAGTGAACTGCTGGTCAAGCTCGCGGAGAAAGGCGTGGTGCGGCTTGAGGATCCGTTAAGTAAATATAGTCCGCCGGGCAGCGCGGTGCCCACCTATGCCGGCCAAACGATTAAGCTGCTTAACCTGGCGACGCATACCAGCGGCCTGCCCCGTGAGCAGCCCGGCGGCAAGGCCAGCCGCCCTGTTTTCGTCTGGCCAACCGCCAGCCAGCGCTGGAGCTGGCTGAAACATGCCCAGCTGAAAGCCGCGCCGGGCACCCGCGCCGCCTACTCCAACCTGGCTTTCGATCTGCTGGGCGATGCACTGGCCCGCGCCGCTGGCACGGCCTATCCGGCGCTACTGCAGCGTGAAATCACCCGGCCTTTGGGCATGAAGGATACGACGTTTACGCCTTCGCCCGAGCAGTGTTCGCGTCTGATGGTCGCGGAAAAAGGCGCCAGCCCCTGTACCAATACGCTGGCGGCTATCGGCAGCGGCGGCGTTTATTCGACGCCTGAGGATATGGGCCGCTGGATGCAGCAGTTCCTGTCTTCCGATTTGCAGGCGCGTTCGCCGCAGGCAGATCGCATTCAGACGATGATTTACCAGCGCGACCAGCTGACCAATGTTGAAGGCATGGATGTCCCGGGCAAGGCCTCCGCACTGGGCATGGGCTGGGTTTATATGGCGCCGCAGGGCGGGCGTCCGGGCATTATTCAGAAAACCGGCGGGGGCGGAGGCTTTATTACTTATATAGCGATGGTGCCGCGCTATAGCGTCGGCGTGTTTATCGTGGTGACGCGCTCGCCGCAGACCCACTTCACGCCGATGAGCGATGGGGTAAACAACCTGCTGACGGAACTTATCGGCAACACGCCGGACAGTGCACAGCTTGCCGCGTCCATTATGGAGAGCGAGTAGCGGCCTTGCCGACCTTCTCGCTACGGATGAGCCTACCCGCATGAGACGGCGGGCAGAGAGCGAGTCGCTATCTGAGCGGGGAAACCCGCTCTTTTTATGCGCCCCTTCCTGCCCGCCCTCCCCTTTGTTAAGCTGCCTGTCGACAGCCGACTACCAGGAGCCAGCGTGCAGGAAAAAATAGCCCCGACAGAAAAAAAACCGCGCGAACCGCGTACACCGCGACAGCCGCGCACGCCCAGAGAAACCCTTGAACCGCGCGAACCACGCGAACCACGCGAACCTCGGGCACCAAGAACGCCACGGGAACCGCGCACGCCGCGCACCTCACGCAACGCCCCTCAGGCAGAACGCCCTGAGCCTGATGCCGTTATTTAACCCGCAGATAATGGCCAGCGGCAGAGACGTTATGCCCAAATCCGCAGTCGCCTTTTACCTCGGTGGTTAGGTCCAGCGGGGTAAAGATCAGCGTGACGTCGCAGTTGCCCCAGTCCCCGTCCTCACGTTGTTGCAGTACGCCTCTGCCGTCCCTGATGGCCGCCTTTCCCTCAAGGCTGCCGATATTCGGGCCGTAATACATCGCCATCGCCCCTGGCGAGACGCCATCAAAGTTGATTTTATAGTGGCCCTGCTCTGCAGAGATATCGTAGCTGTTCCACATTCCTTTTCCTGCGTATTCCCAATATTCTCCGGCGGGCGAAGCAGGCTGCGGTAAGGCGGCAATTTTCTCTTTTATTAACCCCAGATTATATTGCGATCTGGCGTCTTTCTCATCAATCAGCAGCCAGGCTTTTGCCTTACGGTAGTCCCCCTGACGTATCCAGGTCAGCGCCACATTATTATAAGCTACAGCAATAGCGCTATCTGAAAGCTGGCAGCTCTCACTCCAGGCTACCTGTTCTGTATAGCTGTCGCGTGCCTTTTCATACTGCTTTGCTTTATAAGCTTTATCGCCTGCAGCCGCATAGTCCTTAATTTTCATACAGTCGACTTCAGGGTGTTCCGCATCGGCAAAAGCCATCATTGGGGAAACCATCAAAACGCCGGCCATGATTGCACGTAACATAGCTCTACCTTGTTAAATTAATGGACCTGTAGATTAACAAACCCCACCGTAAAGATAAGCCCTGTTAGTTATCACGCTGTCCTGAAGACTCGCCGTGACCTGATCTTAATCAATACCCGCCCGCGCATTCCTCCGCATATTTCCAGCCGGTGATAATAACGTTAGTTATTTTAAAAAATGAAACAGGTGGAGAAGATGAGGCTACAAAGAATGATTCTGAATGAGACTTGCTGGTTCGGGCCCGGTGCTGTCTCGCAAATCGTCCAGGAAGTCAGCCAGCGCAACCTGAAAAAGGCGCAGCTGGGACATCACGCCATGCAGGCCGCGGCGCCTGCATACTACGTCAACAGCCATACCGGCTGCCGGTCGCTTCTGGCTCCTCAATGCCACGAAATTACCCGTCCGGCAGACAAAGTCTGATGGTGACGTTATAGCTTGATACATGACAAAAAAGAGTAAGCGAACGCGGTGTTACTCTTGCCGCTTTGTTAACGAATACCTCGTTCAGGGACGATCACAGTGAAATATGCCTCCATACCTTTTAATCAGAACCACAATGGCTGGCTGCCCCAAACGCCCGCGCTTCGTCCTGCGCTGCGTGGCGACTGCGAAGCGGACTGGGCTATCGTCGGCGCAGGCTTTGCCGGTCTGGCCTTTGCGCGTCGGCTGGCCAGCCACAATCCGAACCTGAAAATCGTGGTGGTTGATGCTGCCAGCGCGGCGGAAAGCTCCTCAGCCAGAAATTCCGGGTTTGCCATCGGCCTGCCGCATAATATCGGCAGCTCGACCGCGGAGCTGAAAAAAGCGCGGAATTATCGATCCCTGCTGCAGGCCGGGATCGACGAACTGAAAACGATCGTGAAGGATCGCGAGCTTGAATGTGAGTGGGAACAGGTAGGGAAATATCACTGTCAGGCCGATGTGCGCAGCGAAAGCGTGCTGCAGGAGTACCGCGATAATCTGGAGTTAATGGCCGAGGACTATAAGATCGTTGACCGCGAGACGCTGTCGCAAAAGCTGGGCACCCATTTTTATCACAAAGGCATTTATACGCCGGGCGCGGTGTTGCTCAATCCCGCCAGCCTGGCGATTGGGCTGGCCGACACGCTGCCGGAAAACGTTATTCTCTATGAGATGACGCCGGTAATGGCTATTCACTACGGAAAAATAAATCGGCTCGTTACGCCGTTTGGCACGCTTTCTGCGCCAAAAGTCATGCTGGCAACGGCCGCCCTTTCCCGTGAGCTGGCACC
>DOOK01000373.1:4214-4821 GCA_003512805.1 Erwinia sp.
CCAGGGCGCACCGAGCCGAGAGCTGGCACCCGGCATCAGCAAACAGGCCGCTATGGCCACTTTTGCCAGCCTGACCGCGCCGCTAACCGATGAGCAGTGCCAGCGGCTGCCAGCGATGAGCAGCTGGGGCGTGACCCCGGTTAACGCCATCGCTGGCGCCACGCTGCGCTATACCGCCGATCGCCGTATTTTGATTCGTCAGCATGTAGTGCCTGCTCTGCATGGCCGGGTGACCGCGAGGCAAACTTTTACCGCCACGCGGCTGCACAGGGCTACATTTGACAAAATCTTCCCTCAGCTTCGGGATGTCGGACTGATGCATAGCTGGTCAGGCACTATCAGCGTCACCCGCAACGGCGCGCCGGTGTGGGGGGCGTTGAGCGGCACGGTTTATACCGCCAGCGGCTGCAATGGCGCGGGCATCTCCAGGCAGACCATTGCGGGATCGCTGCTGGCCGACTATGCGCTGGGTTACGATAATCCGCTGACGGCCACGATGCTGGCGCTGGGCGAAGCAAACTACCTGCCACCCTCCCCACTGCTGGATGCGGCCATTGTCGGAGCGCTTCTGAAAGAGCGCTGGTTGGGCAGATACGAAGCCTGATAC
>DOOK01000374.1 GCA_003512805.1 Erwinia sp.
CTACGTGGGTGCCCGCCGCGTTATGACGCCGAAAACTATCCGTTAAACCCTGCCTGCCCGGTTCGCTCTCAGGCGAGCCGGGCCGCTATCCTGAAAGATTTGCGCAAAATATTTGCCTGCTGCTTTAAAAGGCTCGTTTTTTGCGTCTGCACTTGTTAGAATCCACGGTTTGTTGCGCAACAGGCTCTTCCGTCGGCATGACGTCCTTCTCAGGCCTGTTCCGCTACCCTGATTCCCTCCTGATGTAACCATTCCGCAACAAATTATGCGCAACTTATACCAGGATTATCATCATTCCAGGCAATCGTTTAACAAACCGCTTTTCAGTCACTTACTGAACAGCGCAGGAGTCTTTTTCCATGGCAACTATAAAAGATGTGGCCAAACGCGCCGGTGTTTCCACCACTACGGTGTCCCACGTCATTAATAAAACCCGCTTCGTCGCCGAAGAGACGCGGGAAGCCGTCTGGGCAGCGATCAAAGCGCTGCATTATTCGCCCAGCGCCGTGGCCCGCAGCCTGAAGGTCAATAATACCAAAACCATTGGCCTGCTCGCGACGTCCAGCGAAGCGCCCTATTTCGCCGAAATTATTGAGGCGGTTGAACACAGCTGTTTTGCCAAAGGCTATACGCTGATTTTGGGCAACGCGCATAACGAGCTGCAAAAGCAGCAGGCCTATCTGTCGATGATGGCGCAAAAGCGTGTCGACGGTCTGCTGGTTATGTGCGCCGAATACCCGGATGAGCTGATCAAAATGTTGGAAGACCACCGTAACATCCCCATGGTCGTTATGGACTGGGGCGAGTCGCGCGGCGATTTTACCGACACCATTCTCGATAACGCTTTTGAAGGCGGTTATCTGGCGGGACGCTATCTTATCGATCGCGGTCATCGTGATATTGGTGTGATCCCGGGCCATATGGAGCGCAATACCGGCGGCGGCCGTCATGCCGGGTTCCTGAAGGCGCTGACGGAAGCGGGGATCACGCTGCGCGAAGAGTGGCTGGTTCAGGGCGATTTCGAGCCGGAGTCAGGCTATCGCGCTATGCAGCAGCTGCTGGCACAAAAACAGCGTCCTACCGCGGTGTTCTGTGGCGGTGATGTAATGGCGATGGGCGCTATTTGCGCAGCGGATGAAATGGGCCTGCGCGTGCCGCAGGATATTTCAGTGATCGGGTATGATAACGTGCGCAACTCGCGCTATTTTACGCCTGCGCTGACGACCGTCCACCAGCCAAAAGAGCGCCTGGGTGCCACAGCGTTCAATATGCTGCTCGATCGCATTACCAGCAAACGCGAGGAGCCGCAGACGATTGAAGTGCATCCGACGCTGATTGAGCGCCGTTCCGTAGCGGACGGCCCCTTCCTCGACTATCGTCGTTAAGCTTGCGGGCGGCAGCCAGCCGCCCGCTTTTACCCCTCCCGCAGCCATTCGCTGTTCAGCGTTTCTGTCTCACCTAAATAATCCAGTAGCCAGAGCAGTGCGGGTGATGCCTGTTGTTCAGACCAGCTGACGCAACAGGGGCTGTCCGGAAAAGGCGGATCCAACTTTAGTTCACACAGCGACCCATTTTGTAGCAGCGGTTGCGCAAGATGCCCCGGCACCATCCCCACGCACAGCCCGGCCAGCAGGCAATCAAACGCGCTCTCCCAGTCCGGCGCAACCAGTCGCCGCTGATTATCCAGAGTCCAGGTGGTTCTTTTCGGCAGCGCACGCGAGGTGTCTTCCAGCACCAGCGAAGGCCATTCGCGGATGGCCTCCTCGCTGACCTTTTCCCTGTGTTGCGCAAGCGGATGATCGGCCCTGACCACGCAGCGCCAGTTCAGCATGCCCATGTTGCGGAAAGCGAAACGTCCACCGACCGGGATGGCCTGCGTTGCGCCTATCGCCACATCTACCCGACCATCGGCCAGAGCGTCCCATACGCCGTTAAACACCTCGGGCGAGAGATGCAGCTCCATATCCGGAAAGTGCCGGTAAAAATCCACCACCAGCTGGCGCGTCCTCGCCGTTTTAACGATGCGGTCGACAGCGATATTCAGCTGGCCGCGCCAGCCGTTGGCGACCTGCTGGCACTGACGGCGCGTGGCAAGCATTTTTTTGATAACACTCCGTCCTTCCTGAATAAACAGCTCGCCTGCTGCCGTCAGCACGACGTCCCGGTGGCGCCGCTCGAATAGCGGCACCGCCAGCCACTCTTCCAGCTGACGCACGGTATAACTAATGGCGGAGGGGACGCGATGCAGCTCCACGGCGGCGGCAGTAAAGCTGCCCGTTCTGGCCACCGCATCAATCACCTCAAGTGAGTGTTCTGACCACATAATCTGCCTGCAAATTTTTTGAACGCAAGACGCAAATATTAGCGTTTCACAACCGCTACTGCACTCTTTTACACTGCCGTCCGCTATTCACCTGATAAAAAGAGCGAACTCTCATGCCTTCGAAAGGATTTTTACTTTACCTCGCGCTGCTTAGCGTTGCGGGTTTTCTTGCCACCGATATGTATCTGCCAGCCTTTACCGCCATGCAGCAGGATTTGCAAACCGAAGCGGGCGTGATCGGCGCCAGTTTGAGTGTGTTCCTGGCAGGTTTTGCCAGCGCGCAGCTGTTCTGGGGCCCTCTTTCCGATCGCATCGGCCGCAAACCGGTGCTGTTAATGGGGCTGGGGCTGTTCGCCGTCAGCTGTGGAGCCATGTGGTGGGCGGAATCTACGACCATGCTGCTGACGCTGCGCTTTTTGCAGGCGGTGGGCATTTGTGCCGCCGCTGTCAGCTGGCAGGCGCTAGTGATCGATCGCTATTCCGGCGCGCAGGCTAACCGCGTGTTTGCCACGATTATGCCGCTGGTGGCGCTGTCGCCAGCACTGGCCCCGCTGCTGGGTGCATGGTTGCTGAATCACTTTGCCTGGCGGTCAATTTTTGTCGCGCTGCTGCTGCTGGCCGTGATCCTGCTGATCGCCACGCTGTTTCTTCCGGCGCCTGCCCCTAAAGCTCATCAGCAAGAAGCGAAAGTTGGTTTCTTTACCCTGCTGAAGTCGCCTGTCTGGAGCGGTAACGTGCTGATTTATGCGGCCTGCTCCGCCAGCTTTTTCGCCTGGCTGACCGGTTCGCCGTTCATTCTGGCGGAACTGGGCATGTCCCCGGGTGATATTGGCCTTAGCTATGTGCCGCAGACGCTGGCCTTTCTCGCAGGGGGTTACGGCTGCCGTTCACTGCTGAAGCAAACCGAAGGCGCTTCGCTGCTGCCGTGGCTGCTGGCGCTGTATGCGCTCAGCGTGGGGGCTTTTTTCATTGCTGCACAGGTAGAGACGCCTTCAACGTGGGCACTGCTGTTGCCGTTTTGTGGGATGGCGCTGGCCAACGGGGCTATCTACCCTATTGTGGTGTCAAACGCGCTGCTGCCTTTTCCGCAGGCCAGCGGTAAAGCGGCCGCTCTGCAAAATATGCTGCAGCTTGGCCTCTGCTTTGTGGCCAGCATGATTGTTTCCGGCTTTATCGCCAACCCTCTCGCCACCACGTCGCTGGTGATGCTTAGTACGATTTTCCTGACGCTTATTGGCTACGTTTTGCAACGGGCGAAGGTCGCCAACGCTCCCCTGACCCACGCGCAAAGCCGTCGTTAACTGCCTGAATCTATTTAGTTAGCGTCCTAACGATAAGGCGTTGAATATTGCCTGAGGTGAGCATATACTCATTTTCAGGCAATAAATAATAACAACTTTGCATCACTTTTGAGTCCTGACAGGGTTGTCCGGGTGTTCTCTTTTGTGGCAAACATCCTCCCACTCTGTAGGTTTCAGTTCAATCCTCTGTAACGCCGGATATCAGGCGCGCGGTCAAGCGTGCGTGTTCTCAAACCCTGTAGAAATTGACTACTCTTTTTCTCAGGTTTCAATCACGAAGGGTGATGGAGAAGCTATGAGTTCATCGTGTATAGAAGAAGTGAGCCTGGAGGAGAATCAGTGGTATCGAATCACCCAGGAAATGTTGCGCCAGGCCGATGTTGAAATCAACGGCACCCGCCCCTGGGATATTCAGGTAACCCAGCCCGACTTTTTTAAGCGCGTGATGCAGGAAGGATCGCTGGGTCTGGGCGAAAGCTACATGGACGGCTGGTGGGAGTGCGAGCGGCTGGATATGTTTTTTCATCGCGTGCTGCTGGCCAAACTGGATCAGCAACTGCCCCATCACTTTAAAGATACGCTGCGCATTGCCGCCGCCCGCCTCACTAATCTGCAATCGCGCAAGCGTGCCTGGATTGTCGGCAAGGAGCACTACGACCTCGGCAACGATCTTTTTACGCTGATGCTCGATCCTTATATGCAGTATTCCTGCGGCTATTGGAAAGAAGCGGACACGCTGGAGCAGGCTCAGCAAGCTAAATTAAAAATGATTTGCGAAAAGCTGCAGCTGGAGCCCGGCATGTCGCTGCTGGATATTGGCTGCGGCTGGGGTGGATTAGCGGCCTATGCGGCTCGGTATTACGGCGTTAAAGTATCGGGCGTCACTATTTCCGCCGAGCAGCAGAAGCTGGCGCAGCAACGCTGTGAAGGACTGGACGTTACCATTCTGCTTCAGGACTACCGCGATCTTGACCAACAGTTCGATCGCATCGTATCGGTTGGAATGTTCGAACACGTCGGGCCAAAAAATTACGCCACCTACTTTAACGTGGTCGATCGTAACCTGAAACCGGACGGCATCTTTTTGCTGCATACCATCGGCGCGAATAAAACGGACGATAATGTCGATCCCTGGATCGATAAATATATCTTCCCCAACGGCTGCCTGCCGTCCGTACGGCATATTGCCGAGGCTCAGGAACCGCATTTCGTGATGGAAGACTGGCATAATTTTGGGGCGGATTATGATTTGACGCTGATGGCCTGGCACCAGCGTTTTTTAACCGCCTGGCCGCAGCTGGCGGACAACTATGGCGAACGCTTTAAGCGCATGTTCAGCTACTATCTCAACGCCTGCGCAGGCGCTTTCCGCGCGCGTGACATCCAGCTTTGGCAAGTGGTGTTTACCCACGGTAAAGAGGGCGGATTACGCGTGCCGCATTAAAACAGGCCGTAGCCACTGCCCCTTCATCAGCCCGTCCCGCAAAGCAGGCTTGAGAACGGACTCGCCATAACTGTCCAATATGCGCGCGCCTGGCTGCTGCAGAGCCACCGTAAAGAAAAGCACCTGGTGGCTCTGCTTTATTACCCTGTCACCCTTCGCGGCCCGGCTTCATTCTGTTTCCGACTGAATTTCTGCGGCGGCGGCTGCCAGCAGGGTGGCCTCACGCTGTGCCAGCACACGTTCGACGGTTTCGACAATCGCCTGGGTGTGCGGATCGATTTCAATATTCACTCTATCCCCCAGCCGCTTGCTGCCCAGCGTGGTTCTTGCCAGTGTTTCCGGGATCAGGTGCACACAGAATTTGCTTTTGGTCACTTCGCCAATTGTCAGGCTGATGCCGTCAATGCCAACATAGCCCTTATGCAGAATATATTTCATCTGCTCGCTATCCTGTGGCTTAAACCATATTTCACGGTTATTTTCAGACGTCAGAATTTTACAGATTTCGGCGGTAGTCATAATATGACCGGACATTAAGTGGCCGCCAATTTCATCGCTGAATTTTGCCGCGCGCTCTACGTTGACTATATCGCCCGGCTTTAAATCGCCCAGGTTAGTAATACGCAAGGTCTCTTTTACCAGATCAAAACTGACGCGGTTGCCGTCAACCTCCGTTACCGTCAGGCAGCAGCCATTGTGCGAGACGGAAGCACCCAGCGCCAGACCCGGCAGCATTTCTTCCGGCAGGCGAACAATATGCGTGCGAAAATTCGGTTTCTCTTCAATAGCCAGCACCTCTGCGGTGCCCTGCACAATACCGGTAAACATAATTATGACCTCGGTGAATTTTTCGCTATTCTTATCAGATCTTAAAACTATACCAAATAGTCTTTCTCCCTTCAGGTAAAAAAACAGGTGTATACGTGCAGAAGTATCTGACCGAGGCACGGCAATTGCTGGCGCTGGCAATTCCGGTAATTTTTGCGCAGGTCGCGCAAACCGCTATGGGCTTTGTAGATACGGTAATGGCCGGCGACGTCAGCGCAACGGACATGGCTGCCGTCGCGGTCGGCACATCGATTTGGCTGCCCGCGATTCTGTTCGGGCACGGCTTGCTGCTTTCGCTCACGCCGGTGGTGGCGCAGTATAACGGCTCGGGCCGCCGCGATCGCATCGCCTTTCAGGTGCGGCAGGGCTATTGGCTGGCCGCCTTCTCTTCTCTGCTGATTATGATTGTGCTTTATAACGCCGGCTACGTTATTCGATCCATGCAGAATATCGATCCCGTGATGGCAGATAAGGCCGTCGGTTATCTGCATGCGCTGCTGTGGGGGGCGCCGGGCTATCTGTTCTTCCAGACTGCCCGTAATCAATGCGAAGGGCTTGCTAAAACCAAGCCGGGCATGGTGATGGGTTTCCTGGGGCTACTGGTAAATATCCCGGTTAACTATGTTTTTATCTATGGCCATTTGGGGATGCCGGCGTTGGGCGGCGTTGGCTGTGGCGTCGCGACAGCTTCCGTTTACTGGGTGATGTTTATTGCGATGAAAATGTGGGTAGCACGTGCTGCCTCTATGCGCGATATCCACCTGCCGGAACGGTTTAGTCCGCCCGACAGGAAAACGCTTTATCGTCTCTTTACGCTTGGGCTACCCGTCGCACTGGCGCTGTTCTTTGAGGTGACGCTGTTCGCCGTCGTCGCCCTGCTGGTATCCCCCATGGGCATTGTTCAGGTGGCAGGCCACCAGATAGC